>JANXXE010000077.1 GCA_025350815.1 Myxococcales bacterium
CGGCCTGCCCGTGGTGGCCTCGCACGCGGCGAACATCGACGAACTGGTCCTCCATGGAAAAAGCGGTTTCGAGGTGCCCACCTTCGATCATGAGGCGCTGGCGCTGGCGCTGGGGCGCTTGACCGGTCTGTCTGCCGATGAGCGCCAGCAGATGGGCGCTTGCGGACGCCGTCACGTGGCCGAACGCTTCAGCTCGGGGCGGGTACTGGGCGAGGTGGTCAGGCTGTACGACGAGCTGTTGGCCCAAAAGGGCCTGGCCTAGGATTCGTCGGCAACGTAGGCTCGGCGCCCGCGATGGCGCCACTGTCCCCCCAGGCGAAAGTCCTTCTCAAGGTCAGCTTCCTGGCGACATTCGCCGAGTCGATGCTGGTACCGGTGTATGCCGCCTTCACCGAGGAAGTGGGCGGCAGCGTTCTGGATGCCGGCATCGCGTTCGCCGTCTTCTCGATTGCAACGGGCCTGGTCATCGCCCTGGTCGGCACGCGGCCGATTTTCCAGACGCACGTTCGCCGGTTCCTGATGGCCGGCTTCTTCCTGTCGGCCGCGGCAGACATCGGGTACATGTTCGTCAGCAGCCGGTGGGAACTGTTTGCGGTCCAATTGGTCGTTGGCCTCGGCACCGGGTTCGTCGAGCCCGCCTGGGATTCACTTTTCACCGATGACATCGACCACGCTTCGGCCAAGCACTGGTCTATCTGGGCCGGAGGTACCCACCTGGCAACCGGCGCAGCGGCGCTGCTGGGCGGCCTGGTTGTCTCGTATTTCTCCTTCAAGACCTTGTTCGCCTGCATGAGCCTTGTGGACCTGCTGGCGCTGTACACCATCCTGCGGGCCAAATCGTAGATGTGGCTGGTCGAGCTGGCGCTCAAGCGCATGTACACCGTGGCCGTGATGGCCATCCTCATTCTGCTGGGCGGGGTCCTGGCGGCGTCGCGCATGGTGGTCGATATCTTCCCCGCAATCGACATCCCGGTCGTGGCGGTCGTCTGGGCCTATCCCGGGCTGTCGGCCGAGGACATGGAACGACGGGTCGTCGTCCTCACGGAACGGGCGATATCGACCACGGTAAACGGCATCGCGCGCATCGAATCGCAATCCATCCCCGGCGTCGGGGTCCTGAAGGTGTACTTCCAACCCGATGCCGAGATTGGGGCCGCGATCGCACAGATCTCGGCCGTTTCGGCCACCATCACGCGCCTGATGCCGCCCGGTATCACGCCGCCCAACGTGATCCAGTTCAATGCGTCCAACGTGCCCGTCGCCCAGCTGACGCTTTCCAGCGACAAGCTGGGCGAGGAAAAGATCTTCGACTACGCCTTGAACTTCATCCGACTGCGCCTGTTCACGATTCCCGGTCTGTCCACGCCGGCACCCTTTGGTGGCCGCAACCGGCAGGTCAGTGTCGATCTGGACCTGCGGGCGCTGGCGTCCAAGGGGCTGTCCCCGGCGGACGTCGTCACGGCGCTGGGATCGTCAAATGTGATCTTGCCGGCGGGCATCGCGCGCCTGGCGGATCAGGAATTCAACGTCGTCCTCAATTCAAGCCCCAGCGTCATCGAGCAGTTCGCCGCCATCCCCGTACGCGTCGTCGGGGGTATCCCCGTGCTGCTGGGTGACGTCGCCCGCGTCAGCGACGGGTTCGCGGATCAAACCAACATCGTACGGGTCAACGGCAAACGATCGACCTACCTGGCCATCTTGCGCCACGCGGATGCCTCGACACTGGCCGTGGTGGACGCGACGCGCGCGGCCCTGCCGGGCATCAAGGCGGTCGCGCCCGAGGGTCTGGAACTGGCCATCGACTTTGACCAATCGATCTTCGTGCGCGGCGCGATCAGCAGCGTCGTGCGCGAGGCCGTCTTGGCCTCGGTGCTGGTGTCGCTGATGATCGCGGTCTTTCTGGGAAGCTGGCGCAGCATGGTGATCGTGTCGACCTCGATCCCCCTGGCCATCTTTGCGGCGGTCGTCGGCCTCAAGCTGTGCGGCCATTCGCTCAACATCATGACCCTGGGTGGGCTGGCCCTGTCGATCGGCATGCTGGTGGACGACGCCACCGTCGAGGTCGAGAACATCCACCGCAACCGGGGCCTGGGCAAACCGCTGACCGTGGCCATCCTGGACGGGGCCCGGCAAATTGCGACGCCCGCCATCGTGGCCACGCTGGCCATCTGCATCGTCTTCTTCCCGGTCGTGCTGCTGGTCGGCCCGGCCAAGTTTTTGTTCACGCCGCTGGCGCTGGCCGTGGTGCTGGCCATGCTGGTGTCCTATCTGCTGTCGCGCACGCTGGTGCCCGTGCTGGCCCGTCTGCTGATGGTGTCCGAAAAGCACGGCCAGGTAGCGCGCGGCTTTTTCGGTCGACTGGACGCCTGGCGAGAACGCCGCTTCGCTCGGTTTCAAGATGCCTACGGCCGGGCATTGGCTGTCGTGCTGGACAACCGGGGCTTCGTGATGGGCGCCGCGCTGGTGGCGACCGCAGGCTCGCTGTTCCTGGTCCGCATCGTGGGCACGGATTTCTTCCCCAGCGTGGACACCGGCCTGATGAAGCTGCACTTTCGCGCGCCGCTGGGCACGCGGCTTGAACACACCGAAACCATGGTGGCGGCGGTCGAGGATCGCATCCGAAAGGTCATTCCGGCCGCGGAGCTGGCCACCATCAACGACATGATTGGCGTGCCGACCTTCTACAATCTGGCGTTCGTGCAAACCGACAACGTCGGCGCGATGGACGCCGAACTGCTGATCGCGCTGCGTCCCCACCACCGCCCCACACAGGACTATATGCGCGCGATTCGCGCCGACCTGGCGCACGATCTGCCCGGTGCGCAGGTCTATTTCCAGTCCGCCGACGTCGTCAGTCAGGTCCTTAACTTCGGACTGTCCGCCCCCATCGACGTCCAGGTGGAATCCGCCAACCTCGACGCCGGCTTCGAAATGGCGCGCCGCCTGCGCGACGAAATTCGCCTGGTTCCGGGGACGGTGGACGTTCACATCGTCCAGGGCCTCGACCAGCCGACCATCAGACTCGACGTCGATCGCCAGCGCGCCGCCCAGATTGGCCTCACCCAGCGCGACGTCGCCAGCAGCATGCTGATATCACTGTCGTCCAGCTCGCTGCTGGCGCCTTCTTTCTTTTTGAACCCGATCAACAACGTGAACTACGTGGTGAATGTGAAGACGCCCGCCGCCCACGTCGATTCGATGTCGGCGCTGCTGGCCACGCCGCTGGCGATCCCGGTCGCCGCCCCGTCGTCGCCCGCGCTGGTCCCGACCCCGGGCGCCTTGCCGCAGGCACCCGCGCAGACCCTGGGCAGCCTGTCCACGGTGTCGGCACAGGTTTCCCCGGCGCAGGTCAGCCACTACACCATCCAGCGGGTGATCGACGTGACCGCAAATCTCGATGGCCGCGATCTGGGCGCTGTCGCTGGCGACATCCAGGAACGGGTCGACAGGATCGGCCCGCTGCCGCCCGGGATGCGCGTCTCGGTTCGGGGACAGAACCAGGTCATGAACGACAGCTTCCACAGTTTGGGCCTGGGCCTGATTCTGGCCATCGTACTGGTCTACTGCCTGATGGTGGTGCTGTACCAAAGCTGGCTGGATCCGATCATCATCATCAGCGCGGTGCCGGGCGCCCTGACGGGAATTCTGTGGATGCTGACGCTGACGGGCTCGACGTTGAACGTTGAATCCCTGATGGGCTCGATCATGGCGGTGGGCATAGCGGTGTCGAACTCGATTCTGCTGGTCAATTTTGCCAACGATGTCCGGCTGGAAAGATCGCTGTCCCCAACCGCCGCGGCCCTCGAGGCGGCAAAGACGCGACTGCGGCCCGTTCTGATGACGGCCCTGGCGATGATTCTGGGCATGCTGCCGATGGCGCTGTCACTGGGCGAGGCGGGCGAGCAGAATGCCCCGCTTGGTCGGGCTGTCATCGGCGGCCTTGCACTAGCGACGTTCGTGACGTTGTTCCTGGTGCCTGTTGTCTACTCGATTCTGCGCAAGGGCCTGCCATCGAAGCACCTCATGGATGCGCGTTTCGAACGCGAAAAGGCCGGCGGCCTTCCGGAGAGGACCTTCGGATGAGCGCCGGTACCCGTCGTGGCAGCTTGTACTTTGTGACCAGTCTGGGCGCACTGGCGGTCGTTGTGGCCGTCGCGTCGCTGACGGCATCGCACGGCGCCGCCACCCGCGCGGAGACCGCCAGGCGCGCAAGCGCAGCCAAGGTGGGCGTCGATGCGATCGTCGTCACCGCCCGTCGGGCGCCAAGCGGCCGCAGGATCGAAGTACAGGGCGAGGCGCGACCCTACGCGGCCGTCACCCTGTACGCGAAGGTCAGCGGCTACCTGAAGGAGATTCGCGTCGACCGCGGTGACAAGGTCAGCAAGGGGCAGGTGTTGGCCGTCATCGACTCGCCCGAATTGCAAAGTCAGTACGACGCCGCCAAGGCCGACGCCACGATGAAACGGGCAAACGCGACGCGCGCGGCGCACCTGGCCGAACCCGGTGTTGTGTCGGTGCGCGAGGCCGAGATGGACAGGGCGCAGGCCGCCGTGGCCGACGCGACGGTCGCGACCTTGGCCACCCAGCGAGACTACACGACGTTGCGCGCGCCGTTTGCCGGCACGGTGACCGCGCGCTATGCCGATCCGGGCGCCCTGGTCCAGAACGCCGGTGCCGCCCAAACCGGCGCACTGCCGGTGGTCACCGTCGGTCAGCATGACCGTTTGCGCGTCTTCGCCTACGTCGACCAGCGTGATGCCGCCACTGTAAGGACCGGGGATCCGGCGGACGTGCTGTTGCCCGAGCAGGGTGTGGCAATCCACGGTCACATCACACGCACCAGTGCCGAACTGGATCCACGCACGCGCACTTTGCTGGTCGAGATCGACATCGCCAACAAGGACAGGGCCATCGTGCCGGGCAGCTTCGTTACCGTCGTCCTGACGGCACAATCCGCCGCCTTGATCGAGATCCCCGTTGCCGCCCTGGTCATTCGCGCCGCAAAGCCTTTCGTCGTCGTCGTCGGCCCCGACGACCGGGTGTCATTTCGCCCGGTGACCGTGGCCCACCACGATGGCATTCGGGTGTCGCTGTCCGCCGGGCTCAGCGATGGCGAAAGGGTGGCTCTCAATCTGGGGCGAAACGTCGTGCAGGGCGATCTGGTACGCCCGGTTGCCCCAAAACCCGGCGATGCGACACCCGCGAAATAGGCTACCGGTCGCGCTTGCGATTCTGTCGTTGGGCAGCCTGGCGGCCCACGCGGGCCCCGGGAGCGAGACGCCCGCGGCCGAGCCCCTGACCTTCAGCGAAGCGGTGGCCCGGGCCCTTGCCCGCAACCCCGCCGTCGCCATCGCGGATCGCGACGTACAGAGGGCCGAGGGATTGTTGACCGAAACACGCGCCGCCTGGCTGCCGTCGCTGACAGCGAATGGCGCCTACACGCGGCTTGACGACGATCGGATGCTGGGCGGCCGGGTCATCGCCGCGCGCGACCAACTTTCGGCGAACCTGCTGCTATCGGTCCCGCTTATCGCCCCTCAGCGCTGGGTGCAATCGTCGCACGCACACGACGACGTCGACGTGGCCCGCCTTGGCACCGCGGACGTGCGGCGCACGTTGGCCATCGCCGTGGCCCGCGTCTACATCAGTGTGGTAACGCAACACCGCCTGGGCGACATCGCCGCCACCGCCCGCGCGACCGCCGCGGCCCACGAGACATTTACGCGGCGGCGCTTCGAGGCCGGCCAGGGCAGCCGTCTGGACGCCCTGCGGGCAAGCCAGGAAGCCGCCAGTGCGAGCGCCCAGCAGGCAACCACCGCCTGGCAAATTGTTCGCGCGCAGGAGGCTCTCGGCGTTCTGGTCGGCGCGGATCACCCCGTGGACACCGCGGGCGTGCTGGCACTGCCCACCGTGAAAGTCGACGCCGCCGATCTGGTTGATGAGCGCAGCGACGTCCGCGTGGCGCGCCGACTGGTGGCCGCAGCCGACCAGGTCGTGCAGCAAGACTGGACCACATACTCGCCTGTCCTGGTGGGATCGCTGCTTCCGTTCTTGCAACGACCCGGCACGCCCAGCACGCCCGACACCGGCTGGCAGGCGCAGCTTCAGCTGACGGTCCCGCTGTTTGATGGCGGCGTCCGGCGGGCCCAACAACGCCAGCACGCCTCGGCTTTGGCCAAGCGCCACCTGGCCCTGGAGGGAACCGTCCGGCAGGCGCAGTCGGACCTTCGGGTGGCCGCCGCCGGGCTTCGTCAGAGTCAGGCCGCCTTGAACGCCGCCCGGCAGGCCAGCCACCTGGCCGACGAGGCGCTGGCCCTGTCGACGCTGGCCTACAAGGAAGGCGCCACCAGCAACATCGAGGTCATCGACGCCGAACGGCGAGCCCGCGACGCCGCCACCGCCGCCACCCTGGCCGAGGATACCTTGCGCCAGGCCGAGCTGGACGTGGCGATCGCGGCCGGACACTTTCCATCGCGGTAGGTCACGACGCCCCCCCGGTGCGCCCCAAGGCCGGCTACAATACGACCATGCGGGTGCTTCGTGCCTCGGTCTGGCTGTCGGTGTTTTTGGGCGGGTTCTTGTACACCTTGCCCTGCTGGGCGGTCGGCGAGGTGGTCACCGACATTCAGGTCGCCAACAACGTCCGCACGCAGGAGGACGCGATTCGCTCGCTGGCCGGCCTGACCATCGGGGACACGCTGGAGGCCGACACACTGGAGGTGGTGCGCGAGCGGCTGAACACCTCAGGCTTGTTTGCCGACGTCAACGTCTACTGGGAGCCGTATCACGACGGCGTTCGCGTCGTCATCGCCATCAAGGACAAGTTCCCCTGGGCGCCGCTGCCGACCATCTCGATCGCACCGGGCAATCGATCGGCAGGACTGATTGTCGCCCACGGCAACCTGTTCGGGCGCGGCAAGCGCGGCGTCATCGGCGGACGAATTTCCACTGCGGATTCGGGTGCCCTGCTGGCGTATCAGGACCCGGCCTTGTTCGGAACGTGGATGTTCTACAACTTCAAGGGCAAGTTCCAGGACCAGTTGATTTCCGAATTCGGTAACCACCAGGACGTGACGCCCCTGCCGGTGCGCGACACCAAGTTTCGCACCTTCGGGTTCGAGGCCAACGCCGGCGTCGCCTGGTTTCGCCGCGTGAAGACTTCCGTCGGGTGGAGCATCGAGAAGACGGACTTCTTGTGGTCGCGGGTCAACATGGACAACCCAGCCGCCAACGCCAGTGCCGGCGCCAATGCCTCAGAAGGCGCCGTTCGTGGCGCCGCCGCGGCCAACCTCGTCCTCGACTTTCGTTCGCGCGAGCACGCGGTTCTGTACGGCAACGCACTGGAACTGGGCTTGAACGTGGGCAACCAGAAGTGGGGCAGCGACGCGAAGTTGGATTACTGGAAGGCCGGCGCGTCTTACGAACACGGCATTCGCATCCTGCGCCGCCATAACCTCATCTTTCGCGCCGACGCCGTCACCGGCGAGCGACTGCCCATGTGGATGGAGAACTGGGCCGGGGGCAACAACCTGCGCGGCTTTCTGTACCGGCAGTTCATGGGCGACACGCAGCTGTCCAGCCAGATTGAGTATCACTTTCCGCTTTTCTCGATAGGCCAGCTTGACCTGCGCGGTTTGTTGTTCTCCGACGGCGCGGCCATCTGGTACCGAAAGCTGGAGGCGGATCTTGGCACGTCCTACCGGACACGCGATGACGGCCGCAGCTTTCTGCCGCCGCAATTCCTCACGCCAGGATTCGATATCACCCGCGACCTACACACGTCGGCCGGCGCCGGAATTCGCTTCTTCTTGCGCTCTGTCGCGGTTCCGTTGCTGGGCCTGGACTATGGCCGCGGCGTAGGCACGGGAGAGTGGCGGCTGGTTGTCGTCCTTGGGGTCTGAACCATCATGGCAAACACGATGTCTTCCGTTTCCGACGCGCTGGTGCTATTCGGGGCCAGCGGCGATCTGGCGTTCAAGAAGATCTTTCCGGCCCTGTTGTCGCTGGTGCGGCGGGGACGCCTGAATGTTCCCGTCATAGGCGTCGCCCGCGCGGGCTTTACCCGCGAACAGTTCATCGAGCGGGCACGCGCCAGCGTCACAGCCAGTGGCCCCATCGACGAAGCCGCCTTCGCCCAGCTGGCGGGCCTGCTGCGCTACGTGGACGGCAACTACAACGATCCTGCGACATTCCAGCAACTGGGCGCGGCGCTGGGCGATTCACGGCGCCCCACCTACTACCTGGCGATCCCCCCGAGCATGTTTCCGCCCGTGGTCGTGCACCTGCGCGACGTGGCGGGCACCGCCGAAGGGCGCGTCATCATCGAAAAACCGTTTGGTCGCGATCTGGCGTCCGCGCGCGCGCTGAACGAGACGTTGCACGACGTGTTCCCCGAAAAATCAATCTTCCGCATTGACCACTACCTGGGCAAAGAAGCCGTCCAGAACATTCTGTATTTCCGCTTTGCCAACGCCTTTTTGGAACCGCTGTGGAACCGCGACCACGTCGAGAACGTGCAGATCACGCTGGCCGAAGATTTCGGCGTCAAGGGCCGTGGCAAGTTCTACGAGGAAACGGGCGTCATTCGTGACGTCATCCAGAACCATCTGTTGCAGGTCGTCAGCTACCTGGCGATGGAAGCGCCAGCCAACACCTACCCCGAAGCCATCCGCGACGAGCAGGCCAAGGTCCTGCGCACGGTGCGACCCCTGAGCGTCGACAAGATGGTGCGCGGCCAGGTTCGCGGCTACCGGGACGAGCCAGGTGTGGCGCCGGATTCGTACATGGCCACGTACGCGGCCCTGCGCCTGGACATCGATTCCTGGCGCTGGCACGGCGTGCCCTTCTACGTGCGCGCCGGAAAAAGCCTGAAGATGACCTGCACCGAGGTCACCGTCGAGCTGAAGCACGCGCCGCCCGTGGTATTCACCGAGCCACCGCCGGACCGTGGCAACTACGTGCGCTTTCGCCTGTCCCCGAAGGTCGCCATCGCCATCGGCGCCCGCGCCATAACCCCGGGCGACGCCATGAAAGGCGAATCGCTGGAGCTGTCCGTCGTCGAGCAGCCCGCGCAGGGAAACAACGGGCGTCTTGAGGCCTATGACCGGCTTCTCGGCGACGCGATGGTCGGCGACGCGACGCTGTTTGCCCGCCAGGACGTCGTCGAGGCGGCCTGGGCGGTGGTGGACCCGGTGATTCACGGCCCCAGCGCCCTGTACGAATACGAGCCGGGATCGTGGGGGCCCGCCGAGGCGGATCGCCTGGTGGCGCCCATCGGCGGCTGGAACACACCCGAGTGACCGCCCGACCTGGTATGGTTGCCCGCGAATGACTGAATTTACATTTGAAGGTCAGGGAACCCTGTTGCGCATCGACACGTTCGTGTCGAAGGCGGGCAAGTCCATTCTGACGCTGGTGTTCGAAACCAAGGGCCAGTACCCGCAGATGGTGCCCATCAAAGTTTTTGGCCGCCTGGCCGAGCAGGCCTCGGCGTGGCAGCCCGGCACCGAACTGTTCGTCAGAGGCCGCCTGGGCGGACGCGACTGGCAGGGCAAGGTCTACGGCGACAACGTGGCCATCAGCGTCGAGCGCGTCTCGCAAAGCGAAACCTTCGACGCCGCATCCGGCGCGCCCCCCGATCGCGGCGCCCCGCCGCTCAGCGACGACGACGTGCCGTTCTAGGCAACGGGTGTATCGTGCCGGCATGACGCGACGACATGCCCTTGGAACGATTGTGGCTGGCGCCCCGCTGGCTGTCTCCTCCACCAACGCACGCGCAGCAGACGCGAAACTCCCCACGCCGGTCCCGCCCGGCAAGCATGTGCTTGCGCCGCTGCCCTTCGACCCGAAGAAGCTAAAGGGGCTGTCCGAACGCCTGCTGGTCTCGCATCACGAGAACAACTACGGCGGCGCGCTCAAGAACCTGAACAAGGTCGAGGATGAAATCGGTCGCATCACCAAGGACACGCCCGGCTTCACCGTGGCGGGCCTGCGTGAGCGCGAGCTGACGTTTGGCAACTCGGTCGTCTTGCACGAACTGTACTTCGGCAACCTCGGCGGCAGCGGCAAGGCCGACGGCGGCATCCAGAAGGCCCTGTCGGACGCGTTTGGCGGCTTTGCGCGCTTTGAAGAACTGTTTCGCGCCACCGGGATGAGCCTGGCCGGAGGCAGCGGATGGACCGTTGTCGACCTGAGTCTGACAACCGGAGATCTGCGCGTGCACTGGTCGGGTGGGCACACGCAGGGGCCCGCGAACGCAACGCCGTTGCTGGTGATGGATATGTACGAGCACGCGTACCAGATGGACTTTGGCGCGGCGGCCGCCAAGTACGTCGACGCGTTTTTCGCGAACATCAACTGGGAAGAAGTCGCCCGTCGCCACGAGCGCGCCGGCCGCGCATTTCGCGCGCTTCACAGCTGAAACTACCCGGCCGCCGGCCAGATCAGCCGCTGAGCCCCGGGGCGCTTCAACAGGTAGACCGTCGCGCCACCGATGGCCAGCGCCGCGCCGCCCATGACGGCGACAAAGAACGGTTCACCCGGCAAGGTCAGGTAAAGGCGGACCACCAGCAAGGCCACGGCGACCGACGCGCCGGCGGCAATCAGGGCCACCATGCGTCGCAGGCTGGACAGCCGCCCGGCGTCCACGACAGCCAGCCGTTCCCACAATAGTTGCTCGTAGCGCCAGTAGGTCACGACGACGGGAATGATCTCCAGCGTCAGAAAAGCCGACGTCAGCAACCCGCCGACCATCGGCGCGGCGATGCGTTTCATCACGTCGGCGCCCGACGTTGTCGCCCACAGCAGCGGAATGAGACCAATCAACATCGTCGCCACCGTCATCAATTTTGGGCGCACGCGCTGAACCGTCCCTTCCATGTGCGCGGCCACGATGTCGGCCAGATCGCGGATCTGCCCGGCCGCTTTCCGTCGGTGAAACGCGTTGTCAATGTAGACGATCATGACGATGCCGGTCTGTGCCGCCAGCCCCACCAGGGCGATGACGCCGACCCAGACCGCCGTCGATACGCGGTAGTCCAGCAAAGAAAGCAACCAGACGCTGCCCACCAGGGCGAAGGGAATGGACAGCAAGACGATCAGGACCTCGCCGACGTTTCGAAACTGGAAATACAGCAGCAGGATGATCAATCCCAAGGTGATCGGTATGACGATCTTCATGCGCGCCGTCATCTCGGCCAGCTGTTCGTACTGCCCCGTCCACTTCAGGTAGTACCCGGCCGGCACCTTCAGCGCGCCGCGCGCGATGGCCTGGTCGACCATTTGTTTGGCGTCGTGCACATAGCCGCCGACGTCCCGTTGCGTGTCGTCAATGTCCACGTAGACATAACCCACCAGCAGGCCCGCCTCGTCGCGCACCATCGGGGGCCCGCCAACGATGCGGATGTCCGCCACCTGGCCGAGCGGAACGTACTGCCGGCTGCCCGATGGCGTCGGTCGACGCGCGCCGGTATTGGTGGACGTGCGACCGCCGTCCGCCATGCTTCGCGCGTCGGGCATACCCCCGCGCATGTCGACGGGGACGTCGGTCATCGTCGCCGGACCAGGCAAGCGCGGACGCACGCCTGGCATGGCCCCTGACTTGCCACCGCCGTCCATGCCGCCCGACATCTGGGCAAAGACCAGCCCCGTTCCCGCCGTTTGGGGCAGCGCCGGCCACAGCGCGCCCTCGGTGCCCATCGGCGCGCCACCCGACGGCACCGGGATCAGCAGGCGGCGCAGCTTGTCGACGTCGCTGCGGACATCCTGCGGGTACCTGACGTTGATGCTGAACCGGTTGCGGCCCTCTATGGTGACACCGATGGGCATGCCACCGATGGCGCCCTCGATCACCTGCTGGATGTCGCCGCTTTGCAATCCGTAGCGCGCCAGCGCCTCGGGCTTCGGCACGATGTCCACATACAGGCCGCCCAGATTGCGCTCGTAAAGGACGCTGCGTGTCCCGGACACCGGTGCGATCACATGCTCCAGCGCCGTGCCAATCTTTTCGATTTCGTTGAGGTCACTGCCGAAGACCTTGATTCCGATCGGTGTACGCACGCCGGTCGTCAACATGTCGATGCGGGTCTTGATGGGCATCGTCCACGCGTTCGTCCACCCCGGAAGCTTCATCTTGTCGTTCATCTCGGCGGTCAGTTCCTCCCAGGTGATGCGGCGGTGTTCCGGCCAAAGCGGACGCAGGCAGCCGCGCAGCCAATCGGGCGCCCAGCCCGAATACCAGCGCCGCTGTTCGCGCAAACGCCACTGCCCCGCGGGCTTGAGGCGCACGGTGGTCTCGACCATCGATAGGGGCGCCGGATCCGTCGCGGATTCCACGCGACCAATCTTGCCGAACACCGAATCGACCTCGGGAAATTCCCGCAGGATGCGGTCCTGGATCTGCAACTGGCGTTTGCCCTCTTCGATGGAAATGTTGGGGAAAGTGATCGGCATGTACAGCAAATCGCCCTCGCCCAGGGGCGGCATGAACTCGTGTCCCAGCTTCCCAGCCAGCGGAACCGCCGACAGCAACGCCAGCAAGCCAATAGCCACGGTGGACTTCGGCCGCCGCATGGCCACGTACACGAAGGGCTCGTACAGCCGGATGATGAAGCGCGACACCGGATGTTTGTGTTCCGGACGAATTTTCCCGCGAATCAGCAATTCGCGCATCGCGGGCGCGAACGTGACCGACAGCAACGCTGAAATCAGCATGACGAAGGTCTTGGTATAAGCCAGGGGCTTGAACAGGCGCCCTGCCTGACCGGTCAGCGTGAAAACCGGCAGGAACGCGACGGCAATGATCAGCAACGAGAAGAAGATTGCCGGGGTGACCTCGCGGGCCGCTTCCGCCAGCAGTTTGTGCCGATCGGCACCCGGCGGTGCGTGCTCCAGCTTCTTGTGCGACGCCTCGATCATGACTATTTCCGCGTCGACCGTGGCGCCGATGGCGATGGCGATGCCGCCCAGACTCATGATCGTCGACGGAATATCCAGCAGGTACATGGGAATGAATGACAGCGCGACCGCGATGGGCAAGGACATGATCGGCAGCAGCGAACTGCGTACGTGCAGCAGGAACAGCACGATCACCAGGCTCACCACCACCGCCTCTTCCAGCAGGGCGTGCGTCAGCGTATCCACCGATCGTTCGATCAGCCCCGAGCGATCATAGGCCACCTTCAGCTCGACCCCGACAGGGAAGGTCCCCTTGAGTTCCTCGACCTTCTTCTTCACGCGGCGAATGACCTCCAACGCGTTCTCGCCATAGCGCATGATCACGACGCCGCCGACCGCCTCGCCCTCGCCGTTCCATTCCAGAAGTCCGCGCCGCATCTCGGGGCCAAAGCGAACACCCGCGACGTCCTTCACGCGGATGGGCACGCCCCCCGGGCCCCGCGCGCGCAGGGCGATGTTCTCGATGCCGGCCAGATCTTTGATGTAGCCCTGCCCGCGGATGTAGTACTCGCGCCCGGCCATTTCCAGGATGCGACCGCCGACGTCGTTGTTCGAATTGCGAATGGCGGAGGCCACGTCCTGCAGATCGACACCGAATGCGCGCAGCTTGTTCGGATCGACGGTCACCTGATACTGCTTGCCGTAGCCGCCGACGCTGGCCACCTCGGCCACGCCCGGCACGGTGCCCAGGGCATAGCGGAGGGAAAAATCCTGAAACGTCCGCAGCTCGTCGATGCCGTGGGTACCGGATTTGTCCTCCAGGGCGTACTGAAAGACCCAGCCGATGCCCGTCGCATCCGGCCCCAGCGTCGGGGCCACCCCCTGCGGCAGCGTGGCGCGCAGGCCGTTGAGGTATTCCAGCACGCGGCTGCGCGCCCAGTAGATATCGGTGCCTTCCTCGAAGACCACATAGATGAACGACATTCCGAACATGGAATAGCCGCGCACGTCCGACACCTTCGGCGTCCCGATCAGCTTTGAAGCGATGGGGTACGTGACCTGGTCCTCGACCAACGTCGGACTGCGACCCATCCATTCGGTGAACACGATGACCTGCGG
>JANXXE010000088.1 GCA_025350815.1 Myxococcales bacterium
GCGTCCATACAGGAACTCCAGGACGCCATTTACGACTACCTGCTCTGGCACAACGTCAACGGCAAGCCGTTCAAGTGGTCTTACAGGCCGAAATCTTGGTCTAATAACCATGGCGGATCTTCTGCCGGGCGGAACTAGACGAAATCGCGTGCGCGTCAGGACGCCTGAGCCGAATCACCTACTGGCGCTGACGTGCGTCCAGCGATTTCCCGTACCGCTAGAGCCGTATCAAGAACAGAATCAATATGATGTTGCAGCTGCTCGGGTGTAAGAATTTCGCGCTGAAAGTGGCTCACGACGATCACCTCGTCACTCGAATTGAAGCCAGCACGCGCAGTGGCGACTCGTCCATTTAGTTTCAGGAGAGCACGTGCCAATTCATCGTTGGGCTTACCAACCGAGGGATCGCCGATGAAGGTAATCCACGCACCATGCGCCTGGATCTCAACCGGAACTCGTGGTCCATCCTTCGAGTTGAACAAGAGTTCCCAATAGACGCCTAGCTTGTCGTTGGAGAACATCGAGAAGATGTAGCCTGTCTTCGCGAGAGCAACCGTGATTTCCACATGCTCGCGATCCTTCGTTGGCGTCCCTGTTTCTGGCGCCGCAGCGTCGGTCGGAGTTTCAGGAGGCATTGACGGCTCGCTCTCCAGATCGCGATCCTGACGGGGAGCTATGAGCCTGCAGTCTGTCGGCTTGCGACAACGCCCTAGTAATCGAAATAACCGGCGCCTCATTTGCTCCGGAAGATGAAAGTGAAGTGGAGACCGGAGCCTGTCGGGACGCCTGTGCAGCAAGGGCTTCCAGCTTGGGCTGAATTCTGAAACCCGCCGCCCATGCGAGTCCCGCTATTGAGCCCAGGGTCAGGTTCCGGCCAGACGACAGAGCCTGCGTCACAAACGAGCGGTGTTTTCCGAGCCGCACGGCGATTTCCGTCCGACTGAGACCGCTCTCTTGAATCGCGTCGGCAATCGCCTCTTGAACGTACAGCAGCAGCCGTTCTTCTTCGTATACTTGTTCACGCATTGTTCTCTCCTGTCACGGATCGTAAGCCTTGTGAATCTGCGCGGCCTGCTCAAGTTCGGTCGCTGGAGCCTTTCGGCGCTGCTTCTTGAAAGCGTTCGCTACAACGAGTCGATTCTTCGAGTCGAAGAAACACAGGAATCGGCTATTTGTCGTCTTCAGTTCCCAAATCGGCCCTCTCAGCTGTCGAAACTTTTCTTGGTTGGTACAGAGTAATCGCTCCGCCATGAGATCGAATAGCGCCTGCGCCTTGGCTCGCTCTCGCTCTTCGAGATTGTTGAAGAAGTCGCGTGCCGGACAGTTGCCTGTGTCCGCGACCGCCCACACAACCGTCCGCACGATTGCCTTCTCGCTACATTGCGAGCCGGTTTTCCAATGTATCGACAAGAAATCACCGCTTTCTCTCCTCCCTGCCTTGTGCCCCTGGTCCGAGGGAAAAACTCCATGTTTCTATATATAGCAACAAACATTGCCTGCTTCAATACCTGTCTTTTCTGCTATCAAAGTATGTAAAAACCTATAGTTACATACGACAAGCACATGGTACCCCTGGCGCGCTACTGGTTCCGACCAGCATGCGTGACGCTGGTCCCCCCGAATCGACCGGTGAAGTTCTAGTTCGTGCGCAGCAACCGATCTTCGAACCACTTTTCGAGATCTGGTTCCGTGCGGATCTGTCGAAAGCGTCTGCTCCGCAAGATCGTCTTGATAGCCTGTTGAGCTATCGCCTGAACCAGGGAATCCTCGGCTGTCATTTCGTCAGCGATCCCCAAGTGAACCAAGTCGCTCCTGACGCGATACGGGTCGCTCAAAACCTCGTAGAACTTGGATCGATTTGCGCTTCCCTGGGGGGCAAGCAGATGAACAACCCGTACACGCAGGTTCTCTGTGACGCCAGTTCGTCCGCCGACCCCAGTGACCAGGCTTTCCAGCGCGACTGTATTCATGAGGAACGCGGCCTAACCCGTTGCGGCGGACGGCCGCCTCCGGCAGCCGCCGCTGAACGCCCCGGACGTTAGCCCGACTCAGTCATGGAGCTATGAGCTACCCCGCCTCAATCCAATTTTCGGCAAGCCACGTCAGCGCCACCGGCGATTGCCGCAAGGCCTGGTCGAAGTCGCCGACCGCCTGGTCGACCGCGGCCGACGACGCAGCGTAGGCGCGCACGTACAGGATCCAGTTCGACACCTGAAAATGGTGCAACAGCGGCGCGAAGCGGTGGGCGCCGAAGCTTTGCAGTGCCGCCTGGGCCTGGTCGACATTTCGGCAGGACAGCAGCGATACGGACGCGTCGAACAGTAACTGCCGCATGTCCTCGAAGGCACGCTCGGGCTCGCGCGCGACGTCCTTGAGCAGCGCCAGGAAGGCCGCCTCGGGCAGGCCGGCCCCTTCGGCCACCTCGGCCAAGATGGGCACCTGACTGGTGATGAAATCCGAATCGGGGGCGTTGTCGACCAGGCGCCCCACCAGGTACAGGTCAAAGGCGCTGGCGACGGATTCGCCCAGCAGCAAACCGTGCGCGGACGGCGCCCCGGCCAAGGCGGCGCGCGCAACAGCACGCGAGACAATGTGGTGCCAGGCGACGTGGCAGACGACATCGGCCGGAATGTGCTCGTCGCACAAGACGTCGGCGGATTCGGCCCCGCTCCAGAACGTGAGGTTCAAGAACAAGACCCGGTCCCAGCTCGATTGCTCGCCTGCGCCCGGGACGCGAAACCGATGCCCGGCCTTTCGCAGGCTGTGCTTGAGGTGTTCGTACAGACCGACGTGCGCGAACGACGACTCGTCGTCGATGGTCAGCTGATCCAGCATCAGGGTACGCAAGGGCATGCGCGACCTTACGCCCACGGCCGTCGAACTGCACCGATCCGGCGCATTGTCGCAGGGGCCGTCTCTGTCGGGTCAGCGGGAAAGGTGATACAAAAAGACACGTACCGTGGGAAGCATGGGATGAGACTTCGAGGGTCGATGCGACGCGCGGGGTTGGTCGCCCTGGTGTTCGGTGTGGCCGCCGGCGCGGTGAACCTGACGACGGATTACACGGTGCTCGCGGCTGTCTTGCCGTGTGTGGGCGCATTTGTCGCGGGCTGCCTGCACCCCTTCGCCGCCTGGCGCTGGGGTCTGATGTCCGTCCTGGCTGTGCCACTGTCGTACGCGGGGGCCGAAATGGCTGGTGTGTCGTCGCCCTTCCCGGCCCTCCGCCCGATGGCAGTGGCGGCGACCCTGGGCGGCCCGCTGCTGGCCAGCCTGCTGGGCGGTGGGCTAGTGAGCGTCCTGACGCCGATTCGGATGCGCCTGGCGAATCGGCAGCACCCGGTCGTCAGCCAGACCGGGGCCCTGGCGGGCGACCACCGCAAGCCCCCCGGGCGGGATTCCCCCCCCTGATTGGATCCCGCGTGCACCTGATGTTCCGGCGGTTGCATCGCGGGTGCCGTATGACGACAGGCATCGTGGCCTGCCTGTGGATGCTATCTGGATCGACGCTGCGGGCGGCCGCGGAGGATCCAGAGCCCCCGATCGAGGCGAAGAACGAGGAAATCACCGCCTTCCTGCGCCAGCTACATGCCTTCCTTCACCCCTACTGGAAGGCGCACTTCGGGGGTGAGGCCGGGCGCAAGCATCGACCGTCGAACGAGCCCACCCTGCGAACCGTCGTGCGCGTTGTGTTGACCCCGGGTGGCGTGCTGAAGGATACGCAGACCGTCGAGAAATCGGACGCGCCGGAGTTCGACGAGCTGGTCACGAAGATGCTGTGGGAACGGGCGCCCTTCCCCATCGACGTGCCGAAGTCCGCCCTCGACGACGATGGTTTCGCCTACGTGGAATGGACCTTCGCGCGCGACTTTCATCTATGCTCGGGGCTGCGCTGGATACACCGCACGGAACCCGTGGACGAGGCCATGCCGCGCCTTGCGACGGCGGGCAAATCCGACGAAGCGTGGCGCAAGCTGCAAGACGCCGCGCTGGAGTCACCCGAGCGGGTCCTGGGCTGGTACGCGCAGACCGAGCTGAAGAAGGCGCTGGCGAATCCGGTCACCGCTGTGCCGGCGGGAGTGGGGCTGCTGGCCGTCGGAGATCAATCGGGCCTCGATATCGTCCGGGCCGCCGTCAAAGAAGGCCGGCCAACGGCGACACTGGCTGCCAAGGCGCTGGTGCGTGCCGGCGTGGCGATCTGTCCGCTCACAAAAGGAACGCTTGAGAAGGGTAATGCCGCTGCCAAGGAAGCCGCCATCGCCGCCTTGCGATTCGCACCGGACAAGGACTGCAACGCCGCGCTGCTGGCGGCGGCTGGAAACCAGCGCGAGCCCGTCACCGTGCGCCTGGCCGCATTCACACTACTGCGGGACGATCCGGAGGTGGCCTCCCGCGACGCCGCCCTCAAGGCCGCCAAGGACGATCCCAGCCCGTCGGTGCGGGGGGCTGTCCTGCTGGCCGGGGTGCAACCGGGCGCCGGGCGCGCGGTCGTGTTTCGGATGACGGCCTTGCTCAAGGATCCATCGGCCGAGGTACGCGGTGCTGCGTCGGCGGCCGTCGTGCGGGCCGCGGGCGATGCCGGGCTTGACCAGCTTTACCGTCTGTTCTCGGAGAAAGATCCGCGCCCCTACGAACTGGTGGCCGAGGAACTGGCCCGCTACGCGACGGCCCCGACACTGGATCTTCTGGCGCGGATGCTGAAGCGAGACGATCGGCGCATTCGCCTGGCGGCCGCGCGGGCCATCGGGGCGCGATCGGACGCGCCCGCCCGCGAGTTGTTTCAGTCGCTGGCCAATGATCCCGACCAGGAAATCGCGGGACTGGTGCTGCTGAAGGTGGCGCCCGAGACGCTCGCCCTGCGGGCCGGAAGCACCGAGCCCCCCGTCGGGCGCAAGATCTACCAGCAACTTGTATCCACGCCGCGCTACCGGCCGATCATGGCCGACTGGCTGCTGTCGCATTACCGGGCTCTTGACGCCAAGACCAAGGCCGAGGTCCTACAAGAATGGCTCAGCGGCGCCGCCGGTGCGACGCTATAGCTGCGCGGCGGCCCGGGCGGCGGACGACCCACCACCTGCGTCGCCCGGCGCATCGGTGCCCGCGGCGCCGAAGGACTTGTGCAACTCGGCCAGGATGGCATCCACGTTCTTCTTGGCGTCGCCGAACAGCATGCGCGTTCCTTCTTTGTAAAAGAGGGGATTGTCGACACCCGCGTAACCGCTGGCCATGCTGCGCTTCATCACCACGGAGATCTTGGCCTTCCAGACCTCCAGAACCGGCATGCCGAAAATCGGGCTCGACGGATCGTCGAGGGCGCCCGGATTGACGATGTCGTTGGCGCCAATGATCAGCACGGTGTCCGTCTCGGGAAAGTCCTCGTTGATTTCTTCCATCTCGAAGACGATGTCGTAGGGAACGCGGGCCTCCGCCAGAAGAACGTTCATATGACCGGGCAGGCGCCCCGCCACCGGGTGCACGGCAAAACGCACCCTGGTGCCATGATCGCGCAGCAGTTTCGCCGCCTCGTAAAGGGGGTGCTGGGCCTGCGCAACGGCCATCCCGTAACCGGGAACGATGATCACATTTTTGGACGCGCGCAGCAGCGCCGCGGTTTCCGCCGCCGTCACCGACACGGTCTGGCCGACGGGCGCGGCGTCCCCGGTCTTCTTGACGGGCGCGCTGCCTTCGGAGGCCCCGAAGCCGCCAAAGATGACGCTGACGATGGACCGGTTCATGGCCCGACACATGATGTAGCTGAGGATCGCGCCGCTGGAACCGACCAGGGCGCCCGTAATGATCAGCAAGTCATTGCCCAGCATGAAACCTGCCGCCGCAGCCGCCCAGCCCGAGTAGCTGTTCAGCATCGACACCACGACGGGCATGTCGGCGCCGCCGATCGCCATCACCAGATGTACGCCGAGAATCCCCGCGACCGCGGTCATGATCCCGAGATCCATCACAGCCCCCTCACCGGGCGCACCCACAAAACGCGTGCCGAGATACACCGCCCCCAGCAACATCAGAAGGTTCGCCCAATGTCGCCCGCGCAGCAGCAACGGACGACTGCCGATGAATCCCTGCAACTTGCCGAACGCGACCAGCGACCCACTGAAGGTCACGGCGCCGACCAGAACACCCACGAAGATCTCGACCTCGTGGATACTGGCCTCGACGCCCGTCAATTGAGCGCGCGGATCAAGGTAGGTGGCGAAACCAACCAGCACCGCCGCCGCACCGACGAAGCTGTGCAGAACGGCCACAAGCTGGGGCATCGACGTCATCTGGACGCGCGCGGCCAGCGTCGCGCCGATGCTGCCGCCGACAAGCACCGTCGCGGCGAGAACCGGAAAGTTCCCGATGCGACCCGACAGCGTCGTCACGCTGACCGCCATCAACATGCCGATGATGCCAAACACATTGCCCCGGCGGGCGGATTCCTGGGTGCTCAATCCACCCAGGCTGAGGATGAACAGGACCCCAGCAATCAGGTAGGCGACCGTGACCAGACTGGCAGGCATTTCTTACCTTCGGAACATGCGCAGCATGCGCTGGGTGACCAGAAATCCACCGGCGACATTGATGGTGGCCAGCAGCACCGCCGCCCCACCCAGGATGGTCACGGGCGACGAAACAGGGCCGGAAATCTGCAGCATCCCGCCGATGAGAATGATGCCGCTTATCGCGTTGGTGACGCTCATCAGTGGCGTATGCAACGCCGCGGTGACCTTCCAGACCACCTGCCAGCCCACGAAGCAGGCCAGGATGAACACCGTCAGGTGCGACAGAAACTCCTTCGGCGCAACCAGGCCCAGGGCCACCAGGGCGCCAGTCGCCCCAAGCAGGGCCAGGGCGCTTCGGACGCCCGACGACGTCTTTGCGGCGGCCGGCGCTGCCTTCGGCGCGGTCACCGTCACGGCGGGCCGGGGTACGGCCGCCACGGGCGCAGCAGGCTTCTTCTCCGGCGACGGTTCGATGATCTTTGGCGGTGGCCACGTCAGTTTACCGTCGTGCAGCACCAGTGCCCCGCGAACCACGGCGTCGTTCAGATCGACGTGCCAGTTGGCGCCGCCACCCATATCCGTCAGAAGGTGACAAAGGTTGGTGCCGTAAAGCTGGCTGGCCGTGGGCGCCATGCGGCTTGGCAAGTCGACGTAGCCGATCACCGTGACGTCCCGGTGCACGAAGATCTCGCCCGGATGGGTGACCGCGCAGTTGCCGCCGGCCTCGGCCGCCATGTCGACGATCACCGAACCGGGCCGCATGGACTCGACCACCTCTTGCGTGATCAAGACGGGCGCCGCCTTGCCAGGAATCAAAGCGGTGCTGACCATGATGTCAGCGTCCTTGGCCTGCTCGCCGATGAGCTTCATCTCGGCGGCGATGTATTCCTTGGACATCTCCTTGGCGTAGCCACCGGCCCCATCGCCGTCCTCCTGGAACAGCAGCTCGACAAACTCGGCGCCCATGCTTTGCACCTGTTCACGCACGGCAGGCCGCGTGTCGAAGGCGCGCACGACGCCACCCAGGCCCCGCGCCGCACCGATCGCCGCCAGGCCGGCCACGCCGGCACCGATGACGAAGACCTTCGCGGGCGGAACCTTGCCCGCCGCGGTGATCTGCCCGGTGAAAAAACGTCCGTAGCAATTGGCCGCCTCGATGATGGCGCGGTATCCGGCGATGTTCGCCATCGAGCTCAAGGCGTCGAACTTCTGCGCGCGGGAAATGCGCGGGATCTGATCCATCGCCAGCACGGTCGCGCCCCGGGCCGCCAGACGGTCCAGCAGTTCCTTGTTGCGCGCCGGCCAGACGAAACTGATCAGCGTCGCCCCCTGCCGCAACAAATCGGCCTCGTGAACGCCCAACTGGGCGTTCGCCTCGGGCGGCTGTACCTTCAGCACGACATCGGACTCGGACCACAGGGTCCGCGCATCGGACGCTATCGTCGCGCCGGCGCCCTGGTAGTCACTGTCGCGGAACGAAGCGGCCAGACCCGCCCCCGACTCGATCCGCACCTCGAATCCCAGCTTGATCAGCCGGCCGACGGTATCGGGGGTCCCAGCCACGCGTCGCTCGCCGGGCCGGACTTCCTTCGGGATTCCTAGTCGCATGGGGGGCATGCCAAATCGCGCACACTATAGATAACAATCGCGCGCGCCGCGAGAACGGAATTCGTGCGGGTGCATTGCGCGCCCGAATGTCCGGTGGCATGGTCCCGGCCCGCCCGGCCGCCATGTCAGAAACCGCCAAACCTGCCCGGACCCCGTCGATCGATGTGCTGCGCGGCGCGGTCATGGTGCTGATGGTGCTGGACCACGCCCGCGACTTCTTCTTCGGGCTGCGCCCCCGCCCCACCGATTTGGACCACACGACGGTCGTGCTGTTCTTCACCCGCTGGTTCACGCACTTCTGCGCGCCAGTCTTCATCTTCCTGGCCGGAACCGCCGCCTACCTGTACGGCGTACGCCACGCGCGCCAAAACCTGTCGCGATACCTGCTGACCCGCGGGTTGTGGCTGGTGCTGCTTGAGCTGACCGTCGTGCGACTGGGCTGGCTTCCCGATCCGGCCTACCACTTCACCCTGATTCAGGTCATCTGGACCCTCGGCTGGTCCATGGTGGTCCTGGCGGGGCTGTGCCGCCTGCCGTTGGGGATCGTGTTCGGCGTCGGGGCGGCCATCGTGGCGGGCCATCACCTGCTCGACGGCATCGACAAGATGAACCTCGGCGCACTCGGTCCCCTGTGGGTCGTCCTTCACCGCCGGGGAATGCTGGAACCGATCCCAGGGCACCAGGTCTTCGTTTCGTACGCCCTGCTTCCTTGGGTCGGCCTCATGGCGCTCGGTTATGCGTTCGGCGCCGTGTTCGACAAGCCCATCCCGCAGCGCCGCCACGCGATAGGGCGAATGGGCGTGGTCCTCTGCGTGGCCTTTGTGGCCCTGCGGGCATTCAACGGTTACGGCGACCCTCGCGCCTGGGCGCCGCACCCGCGCGGATCTGTGTACACACTGATGTCGTTCCTCAATTGCGAAAAATACCCCCCCTCGCTGGCTTTCGTTCTTATGACCCTCGGCCCGGCGCTGTGCGTGCTGGCCGCGCTGGACGGGCGTGACCCCGGCAGGATCGCAA
>JANXXE010000106.1 GCA_025350815.1 Myxococcales bacterium
CGTTTTCGGCGCGCACGCGACGCAGCTCGACCAGGGGCGTGTGACCAACGCTGTCAAGGATGTCGGGGAAGAACATCAGTCGCCCCAGTATTCCACAGTCTTGTGCGGTTTGCGGCAAACCAACCTGTTGCGGACCCACACTCGCTTCCAGGCACCCTGTGCGATAGCTTTCGCGGCGGTTCCGGCCATCACCATCACCAGTTCCACCATCACCGGTTCCACCATCACAATGGGAGGTCGCCATGCGACGGATTCAGCTTCTTGGTTGTGTTTCGCTAGTGGGATCCCTTGCGGTGGCTGCCTGCGGCAGCAGCGGCACGAAGACGACGGACAAGGGTGATGCCATCGGTTCGGGCGAGGCCGGGTCTGGTGGCGGTGGTAATGGTGGAGGCGCGGGCGCAGGTTCCGGGGGTGCTGCGGGCAAGGACGCCGGAGCGGCGGGCGTCACGGGGGCGGACGCAGCGGCGGCAGGCGCGGGTGGGGGAGGCCCCGACGCGGTCGCGCCGGATAAGGCGGGGGATTCATCGTCTGGCGGCGACGTCGGCGCGGGTCGTGGCGACGCGGCGGTGGGTGCGGCCAGCATGTCATTTTTCGTGACCAGCAAGGGCATGGGTAAGGGTGGCAACCTGGGCGGCCTGGCCGGCGCCGACGCGTATTGCAAGACCTTGGCGACGGCGGTGTCGGCGGCGATGGGAGCGAAAAACTGGAAGGCTTACCTCAGCACATCCACCGTCAACGCCAATTCGCGAATTGGCACCGGTCCCTGGTACAACGCCAAGGGCGTCATCATCGCGAACAGCCTGCAACAGTTGCACGGCGAACAGGGTGTTGCGGGCTTGCTGAATGCCACATGGCCCATCGGGCCTGCGGCCTTTGACGTCATCGTGGACGAGACCGGCGGCAAGCATGATCAACCAGTGCACGACATGCTGACAGGCTCGAAGGTCGATGGAACCGTCGACGGTGACAACCACTGCATGGACTGGACAAGCACCACGGGTATGGCGGCGAATGGCCATTCGAACCGCGACGGCGGTGGGCGTCCGCCCTCGTGGAACGCCGCCCACACGGTAGGCTGCGGCCCCGAACTCGATGGCGGCGGCAATCTTATCAACCGGGTCGCCGGCACCGTGACCAGTGGTGGCGGTCGAGGCTCGTTCTACTGTTTTGCGGCCCCGTAGTGCGGGCCGTTCCCGTCACTTCCCGGCCGTTCCCGTCACTTCCCGACCGTCCTTCTGCTAGCCTGCGGCCATGACACTTTCCCAAATCCTGGGGTACCTGGTCGCGTTCGCGGGGCTGGTGGTCGTGCTTGGCTCGTTCGTCACGGTCTCGCAGGGCTTTATCGCGGTGGTCATCATGTTCGGCAAGTATCGCCGCATCATGTTGCCGGGTCTCAGCTGGAAGATCCCGCTGCTGGAATCTATTTACCGGCGGGTGTCGATTCAGAACCAATCGATCGAGCTGGCATTCCAGGCCATCACCGCCGACCAGGCCACCGTCAACTTCAAGGCGATGCTGCTTTACGCCGTCATGAATCAGGACGAGGCCACGATCAAGAACGTGGCTTTCAAGTTTATCGACAACAATAATTTGATGCAGGCATTGGTGCGCACCGTCGAAGGATCGGTGCGATCTTTTGTCGCCACCAAGAAGCAGGCGGAAATTCTGCTGCTTCGTCGCGATATTGTCGAGGCGGTGAAAGAGCAACTGGACCAAAGTCTGGCCAGTTGGGGCTATCACCTTATTGATTTGCAAATGAACGACATTTCGTTCGATGAGGAGATCATGCGGTCAATGTCGCGGGTCGTTGCCTCGAACAATCTGAAGGCCGCCGCCGAAAACGAAGGCCAGGCGCTGTTGATCACGAAGACCAAACAGGCCGAAGCCGAAGGCAACGCCATCCGCATTTCGGCCGATGCCGAACGCCAGGCAGCGCAGTTGCGCGGGCAGGGCGTAGCGCTGTTTCGCGAAGAAGTGGCCAAGGGCATGAGCAAGGCCGCCGAGGAGATGCGCGGCGCGGGCCTGGATGCCTCGGTCATCCTGTTCTCGATGTGGACCGACGCCATCAAGCACTTTGCCGAGAACGGCAAGGGCAACACGATCTTCCTCGACGGCTCGGCCGAGGGCATGACGCGGACGATGCGGGAAATGATGGCGCTGTCGCAGGGGACTTACCTCGGGGGGGCGTTAAGCCACACCCGGCCAGTGACGCGTTAGCGGATACATGCTACGACGACGTTTTCTTGGCGTGGCCGCCCTGGCCGTTTTCGCAACAGGGGGCGCGTGCAGCCACCGGGCGGCGGCCCCCCCAGCGGCGGCGGCGCTTACCCCGGGGGCAACCTCGATCCTGTTTATTGGTAACAGCTATACCTATTTCAACGAATTGCCGCAGTTACTGACCCAGTTGGCCGCGGGCAAACGGGTGTTGCAGACGGAACGCGAGACGGCGGGCGGTCAAACGCTGGAATGGCATTACGGGAACGGCGGCGGACCGGGTCCGGCGGCCATTCGAAAAAGGAAATGGGACTTCGTCGTTCTTCAGGATCACAGCCTGAGACCCCTGAATGATCCGGACAAGTTCGCCCAGGCAGCGGTCTTGCTGGATCACGTCGTCGACGAGGGCGGGGCGCAGACCGTGTTTTACGAAACCTGGGCGCGCAAGGCGACGCCGGCGCTTCAGCCCCGGTACGACGAGGGGTACGGACAGGTGGCGCAGGTGACGCACGCGTACCTCGCCCCCGTCGGCGCCGCCTGGGCCCGCGTTCGCGCCGAACGCAGCGACATCGAACTATTCAACGTCGACGGATCGCACCCGACCTACGCCGGATCGTATCTGGGCGCGTGCGTGTTCTACGCCGTGATTTTGGATCAGTCCCCCGTCGGTGCGCCGCCGCTGGATCTGCCCGCCGAAGTGGCCGCCTACCTGCAGCGCACGGCGTGGCAGACGGTGTCGACGTCGGTCGTGCGTTTCAAGTGAGTCGCGCCTCGTCCAGCAGCGCAGGAATCTTCTGGACCTCGTCGATGACCACCGGCCCCCGCGGTGGACGGGGGGGCCTGTTCTACCGTCGACGGGATACGCTATGATTCCGACCTTGCCCCCGAACAGCACGACTTCCGTCAACCGTCCATACACCAACTGTTGGTGATGAAAATGATCTATGCGGCATCGGCGATGATTCTTGTTTCCATGGTCGCTTCGCCAGTGACCAAGCCTGTCTCGAAAAGAGCAATCATGCATGAGATCTTGAGGGCTATTGAGCAGGTAGAAAAGGACCGAACGCCTGAGCGAAGGGGCGACGATGCCATGGCGCTAGCACATGAGCTTGCCCACGCGGCGCAGTTCAATAGGCTTGGTGCTGCTGCTACTTTGCAACGCGCAACGTTAGAGTTGAATCGTGACGGCCCGGAGGGCGTCTACGTCATGCCTGCTGCCCTGGAAGGACAGGCCCTTAGCAGATTCAACGTTGTTGATAGCCGATTTACCCTTGAGGCTCTCGCGCAGCGCGCAGGGTACGCGTTTTACTTTTGAGAAGGCGAAAGAATGAAACCTCTTAACAAGTTGCTGGCCATCACCGTGGCTCTGATCGCTGGCCGTAACGTCCTGCCGGAAGGACCTGCTGTGGCATCGACCCCGACCGCGCACATTGTTACGGAAATGAAAAACGGGAAGTTGTCCTTCTCCTTTAGGGAGTGCAAGACCAAGGAATCGTTCAGGGTTCACGGCTTGATAGTGGCGAGCGCCGATGAAAAGAAAAGGTATTGCGCACTTCGAACAGAAATCGAAGGTGGTGAGCGGCTTCTCGTGGACTGGGAATATGGGGCCGCTCCAAACGGATTTCGCCTCATGGAATGTCTTCCGCTGCGCCGCGGGGGGGACTACACGATCAGCGTCGTTGGGTCGGCGGCTGGAACCGGGTACTTCCGCATCGATTCTCAAGGTGCGGTGATTCCGCAGGGCGGAACCTGCGTGAAGTAGGTGCCCGGTCTTGAGCAGCGCGATCGGGCCCTGAGCCAGGGGGGGAACAGCGCAGCGCAGATCGCCTTTCAAAGGGCTCAGGCCGAGTACCTACGAACTGCGGCTCCGGGCGTCCTGCTTGCTGATGCGGGGGACATCTGGCTCTACGGCCCGGACGGGACCGCGCTGTCGGATGGAATCGCTGCCGGGGAAAATCTCATCGGCAACAGAGCTTCAACCGGCATGTCGTATTCACACGCTTCGATAAACGTTACGGCAACTCAGGTCTTTAGCGACGACCACCGAGGTGCGGGAATCGAATCGACGGATGCTGTAATTGATGACTCAATCATCGGACACCATCGTAGAGTTGACATCATGAGACCCGTTAGCGGCTCGTTCAATGAGCAAGCAGCGCTGAGAGTCGCCCTGCACGAAACGCTCCAGCCCGTGAACGTTTACGGTCTTAACGGTGTGTGTTCAACGGAGGTCGCCGCTGCTGCGCGGGCAGGTGGCGTGCAGCTTCGCACGCCAGGCTTGTTAATGACTCCAAATAGTCTGGCCAATCAGTCTGCGTTGCGCTTTGTTGGCTCATACGACGGCCAGCGCATGATGTCCATTCCGGCGCGGTGATTAGATGATGAAAGGGCGGATAGCGCCGGCAGTCATTCTGATACTGAATCTGATTATTCAGCCGCTGATATTTGCGGTTGTTGGGAAATGGTCTGCGATCATCCTTTACACGCGGTTCGGTATTCGTCCCTCTCCCGAATCGGGCGAGGCTAGTCTGGTCGGTATGTTCTTGACTGGTGTGGGTGTCCTCGCCGTTTGGAAGAAGGCTCTGGCGCGCGGATGGCGGGGATTTGCGATCCTTACGGCCGTTGTACTCACATGCTCCGTGCTGAGCACAATCATTCGGCCGTGACCCCTCACCCCAACAGGAAGTGCCCCAACGGGAGGTGCCACCTGCTTTGCGGAGAGCTGCGGAAGCCCGATGGGGGCGAGGTGACTGCGAGCTGAGACGTCCGGGTTGCGAACGCCCGCGACCGGAGAGCGGGTCGCGGGTCATAGTTGGGATGCGGGGATCTTGAAGAGGTGACGGACTGCGCTGACACCAGCACCGGTTTCCTGCATTATGTAACCGATGTGTCGGGGCCGGTCCGCACGCTGTGTGCGTGGTCGGTGCAGACGTGCGGTTTCAATACGACGGCAACGGGAACATGATCAGCAGCAACGCTGGCCGCAGCGTGCAGTACAACGGGTCGAACAAGTCCGTGAAGATGGGGAACGGCAGCG
>JANXXE010000151.1 GCA_025350815.1 Myxococcales bacterium
CACGGAGATGGTCATGCCTGGGGACAACATCGGGCTGGAGATCGAGCTCATCACGCCGATCGCCTGCGAAGAAGGTCTGCGCTTCGCCATTCGCGAAGGCGGCAAGACAGTCGGCGCCGGCGTCGTTAGCAAGATCCTGGAGTAATCAGATGGCAGCTCAGCGGGTCATCATCACATTAGAATGCAAGGATTGTCGGGAGCGTAATTACTCCACGACCAAGAACAAGCGCGCCAACGCGGAGAAGCTGGAACTATCGAAGTTCTGTCGCCGCTGCCGCAAGCATACGGCGCACAAGGAAACAAAATAGGTTGACGTGCCGCGCAGAATTTCATAGGGCAGTAGCTCTAATGGTAGAGCAGCGGACTCCAAATCCGCGGGTTGGGGGTTCGAGTCCCTCCTGCCCTGCATAGATCTGGAATAGCTCTCGGGAAACATGGGTCCAAATAAGTTCGTTCATATGATTTTCGCGGTCGGCACCTTGCTGGCGGCCCTCCTATTGTCCAAGGCCGGCGAGTGGGTGTGGAGTTACTTTGCGAAGCCGCAGGATCTTATCTTGAACGGTGCGGCCATCCTGATTGCCGGCAGCGCTGGTTTCTTGGCCTATCGCAACGAAGGGATTTTCACCTCGGCCGTCGAGGTGACCCGCGAACTTGAGAAGGTGACCTGGCCGTCCCGCAAGGAGACCTCGGCCGCGACCGTGGTGGTCATCGTAACGGTTGGAATTTCCGCCGTAATCCTCAGCACGTTTGACCTGATCTGGGCCAAGCTCGCTGACTTGTTGTTGCGCTGATTTGCGTACCGGGACTGACTCTATGCCGATGAAATGGTACGTGGTTCACACATACTCGGGGCACGAGAACAAGGCGAAACTCTCGCTTCTGGACCGCGTGCGCCAGGCGTCGTTGAACGTCAAGTTCGGTGACGTCCTGATTCCGACGGACACGGTCGTCGAGTTGGTCAAGGGCCAGAAGCGGTCGACCCGACGGAAATTCTTCCCCGGCTACATGTTCGTACAGATGGACCTCGACCAGGAGACCTTTCACCTGGTAAAGAACACCCCGAAGATCACCGGCTTTCTTGGCGGGACGAATCCGCAGCCAGTCAAGGAAACCGAGATCCAGAATATCAACACCGCGATGACCGAAGGGGCGTCGCGGCCGAAGCCCCGCATCAGCTTCGACGAGGGCGACAACGTCCGCGTCACCGAGGGGCCGTTTGCGAATTTCACCGGCATGGTCGTCGAGTCCAGGTCGGAAAAGCAGAAACTGCGAGTCAACCTATCGATTTTCGGCCGGGCCACCCCGGTGGAATTGGATTTTTCGCAGGTCGAGAAGGCCTGAGAACAGCGGCATTTAGATGAAGAAAGTCACTGGTTACATCAAGCTTCAGGTCCCCGCCGGCAAGGCGAATCCGGCGCCGCCGATCGGCCCGGCGCTGGGTCAGCACGGCGTCAACATCATGGAGTTCTGCAAGCAGTTCAATGCGCGGACCCAGGCACAGGCCAAGGATGATGTGACCATCCCGGTGGTGATCACGGTCTTCAGCGACCGGTCCTTTACTTTCATCACAAAGACGCCGCCCGCGCCGATCCTCATCAAGAAGGCAGCGGGGCTGAGCACGCAGAAGAAGCCAGGCTCGGGTTCGAAGGAGCCAAACAAAGTCAAAGTCGGAAAGATCAGCAAGAAACAGATTCGGGATATCGCGACGTTAAAGCTGCCCGACCTCAACACCACCAACATCGAATCAGCCATGCGGACAATTGCCGGCACGGCTCGCTCGATGGGCATAGAGGTGGAAGGCTAACGCCGAAGAGAGAAGAACCATGTCCAGCACCGGTAAAAAATACGAAGCCGCATTAGCCAAGGTGGACCGCAACAAGCGGTACGCCCTGGAAGAGGGTTGCAAACTTATTCCCGAGACCAAGGTCGCCAAGTTCGACGAGAGCGTCGACATGGCGGTTCGTCTTGGGGTCGACCCCAAGCACGCTGATCAGATGGTCCGCGGCGCCGTCGTCCTGCCGCACGGAACCGGGAAAAGCCAGCGCGTTGTTGTTGTTGCCAAGGGCGACAAGGCCCGTGAGGCCCAAGAGGCCGGGGCCGACACAGTCGGTTCTGAAGAACTGGTCGAAAAGATCCAGAAGGAAAACTGGACCGACTTCGATTCAATGGTCGCGACGCCCGACATGATGGGCCTCGTGGGGCGCCTGGGCCGCGTGCTCGGTCCAAAGGGCCTGATGCCGAATCCGAAGGTGGGGACCGTTACCAACGACGTCGCCAAGGCGGTTCGCGAACTCAAGGCAGGTCGTCTTGAGTTCCGCGTCGAGAAGGCCGGCGTCGTCCACTGTCGAATCGGCAAGGTGTCGTTCGGTGGCGACAAGCTCACCGAAAACGCTCGCGCGATGATCGAGACACTGCTGCGCCTGAAGCCGGCTTCGGCCAAGGGCACGTACATGAAATCCGTAACGCTGTCGACGACGATGGGGCCGGGCGTGAAAATCGACCCGACGCCGCTCGTCACAGAATTCGAGAATCGCTAGAGGAGGTTTGCCGTGGAACGCGGAGACAAAGAAACCAATATCAGCATGCTGAAGGACAAGCTGGCCAAGGCGCAGAGCCTTGTGCTGGCGGACTTCCGCGGCCTGACGGTCGAAGCAGACACGAAACTGCGCAACGAATTCCGCTCCAGCGGTTGCGAGTACCGGGTCATCAAGAACGCCCTTCTGGGGATCGCCATGAAGGGCACTCCGATGGAAGGGACTCTGGACAAGTTGTTGGCGGGTCCGACCGCCATCGCTTACTCGTTTGAGGATCCTGCGGCGCCCGCCAAGGTGGCTGCGAAGATCGCCAAACAAGAAGAGAAGTTCACCATCAAGGGTGGTTATGTCGATGGCCGCGCCCTGGATGTCAAAGGCGTCGAGGCTTTGTCGGTCTTGCCAGGCAAGGACGAACTGCGGGCAACGTTCCTTGCAACTTTGCTGGCGGTGCCGCAGAACTTCCTCCGTCTCACGACGGCGGCGCAGCAGAATTTCGTGTATCTCGTATCGGCTCGCGAGCGCGAGCTGGAAGGAAAGGGCGGCGCGGAGAAGAGCGGTACGGAGTAAGCCGAGTGGCAGCGGCGCAGTCGCAATCGATTTTTTGAACGTAGTATTGAAACCTCAAGGAGTTTTGAAATGGCCGACGTAACCAAAGAACAAGTAGTCAGTTTCCTCTCCAGCATGACCGTGCTTGACCTCGCCGCTCTGACGAAGGAGCTTGAGGACAAGTGGGGCGTGAAGGCAGCTCCTGTCGCCGTTGCGGCGGCCGGCGGTGCGGCTGGGGGCGCGGCGCCCGCAGTGGTGGCCGAGCAGACCGAGTTCACGGTGACCCTGACCGAGGGTGGTACCAACAAGATTGGTGTCATCAAGGCGGTTCGCGAAGTCACCAACCTCGGCCTGAAGGAAGCGAAGGACCTGGTTGACGGCGCTCCGAAGGTGGTCAAGGAGGGTGTCTCGAAGGCTGACGCCGAGACCATCAAGAAGAAGCTCGTCGAAGCGGGAGCCAAGGTCGACGTCAAGTAAAGGATCAGGCGTTCGTTGACAGCTAACCGCCGACCAGTCAGTCGGCAATCGATAATCGGCAGTCCGAAGCCGGGCCCTAGGGGTCTGCGGCGGAGGTCTGTCGATTGTCGTTTCGCAGTTTTGGACCAGGGGAGCCTGCATGTCGTCTCAGATTCAGAATAATTTCCGGGCGCGCAAGAGTTTCGCGAAGATCGGGAAGATCATTGATATCCCGAACTTGATCGACATCCAGAAGCAGAGCTATGAAAAGTTTCTGCAGAACGATATCCCCTTCGAAAAGCGGGAAGATGTCGGCCTTCAGGGTGTCTTCAAGAGCGTCTTCCCGATAAAGGACTTCTCGGAAACGTCTTCGATCGAGTTTGTCAGCTATACGCTGGACAAGCCGAAGTATGACGTCGACGAGTGCCGTCAGCGCGGGATGACCTTCGCGGCGCCGATCAAGGTGACGGTGCGCCTGGTCGTCTGGGATACGAACGACGAGACGGGGTCGCAGTCGATCCGCGACGTGAAGGAGCAAGAGGTCTTCTTCGGCGAAATCCCCCTGATGACGGACAACGGAACATTTGTCATCAACGGAACAGAGCGTGTCGTGGTCAGCCAGCTGCACCGCAGCCCAGGCGTCTTTTACGACCACGACAAGGGCAAGACCCACTCGTCGGGCAAGCTGTTATACAGCGCCCGGGTGATCCCTTACCGCGGCTCGTGGCTGGACTTCGAGTTCGACCCGAAGGATCTGCTTTACGTTCGCATTGACCGGCGGCGCAAGCTGCATGCGACCGTGCTTCTGCGGGCCCTCGGCTATTCGACTGAAGATCTGTTGAATTACTACTACGACACCGAGACGGTCTTCCTCGAGCCGGGGAAGAAGTATTCGAAGTCGGTGGAATACGACCTGTTGCCTGGCCAGCGCGCCACACGCGACATTCGACATCCCGATTCGCGCGAGATCTTGGTCAAGAAGAACCGGAAGTTCACCAAGCTGGCGATCAAGAAGTTGAAGGACTCGAACGTCGAGCGCCTGCCCGTCGAGATCTCGGAGCTTGTCGGCAAGGTGGCCGCGCGCGACGTGATCGACGAGACGACCGGCGAGGTCGTTCTGCAGTGCAACGAGGAGATCACAGAATCCAAGCTGGACGAACTGCGCGAGCACAACATCGGGCAGGTCAAGGCCCTGTTCATCGATAACCTGAACGTCGGGTCGTATCTGCGGGACACGCTGATCGCCGACAAGTTGCAGACACCGGACGAGGCGATTATGGAAATCTACCGGCGGCTGCGCCCCGGTGATCCGCCCACGATCGAGACCGCCCAGAATCTGTTCAACAATCTGTTCTTCAATCCCGAGCGCTACGACCTGAGCAAGGTCGGTCGTCTGAAGCTGAACTACAAGTTCAAGCTGGACGAGATGCTCGACAACACAGTCCTGACCAAGCGGGACATCCTTGAAACCGTTCGCTACCTGATTGATCTGAAGAACGGGAAGGGGACGATCGACGATATCGATCACCTCGGCAACCGGCGTGTCCGGGCCGTCGGCGAGCTGATGGAGAACCAGTACCGCATCGGTCTGGTCCGCATGGAACGCGCCATCAAAGAGCGCATGAGTATGTCTCAGGAAATCGAGACGCTGATGCCGCACGACTTGATCAACGCCAAGCCGGTCTCGGCGGTCGTCAAGGAGTACTTCGGTTCGTCCCAGCTGTCGCAGTTCATGGACCAGACGAACCCGTTGTCGGAAGTTACGCACAAGCGGCGCCTTTCGGCCCTCGGGCCGGGTGGTTTGACGCGAGAGCGGGCGGGCTTCGAGGTGCGCGACGTGCACACCACCCACTACGGTCGTATCTGTCCGATTGAGACGCCGGAAGGTCCGAACATCGGTCTGATTGCGTCGCTGTCGACCTACGCCCGCGTCAACGAATTTGGCTTCATCGAGACGCCGTACCGCAAGGTTGAAGGCTCGCGCGTGATGGACCAGGTCGAGTTCTACTCGGCCCTTCAAGAAGAAGGTCACTATATCGCGCAGTCGAATACGGCCATCGACAAGAAGGGCAAGTTCCAGGACGAGCTCATCTCGTGCCGTCATAACGGCGAGTTCGTCATGACGAAGCCGGACGAGGTGACGCTGATGGACGTCTCCCCGAACCAGCTGGTTTCGGTCGCCGCATCGCTGATCCCGTTCCTCGAGAACGACGACGCGAACCGCGCGTTGATGGGATCGAACATGCAGCGGCAGGCGGTGCCGTTGATCCGGACGCGTTCACCCCTGATCGGGACGGGCATGGAAGGCATCGTGGCACGTGACTCGGGCGTCACCGTGGTCGCGCGTCGCGATGGTGTCGTCGAGTCCGTTGACGCCGCGCGGATCGTCGTGCGGCCCACGTCGGAGTCCGAGAACGATCCGTTGTCGGCGAAGCCCGATATCTACAATCTGGTGAAATTCCAGCGATCGAACCAGAACACCTGCATGAACCAGAAGCCCATCGTTCAGCCGGGCGATACGGTTCACGCAGGCGACGTCATCGGGGACGGGCCGGCGACTGAGCGCGGCGAGCTGGCCCTTGGCGAGAACATCCTCGTGGCCTTCATGCCATGGGGTGGTTACAACTTCGAGGACTCGATCCTCATCTCCGAGCGCCTGGTCAAGAACGACCACTTCACGTCGATTCACATCGAGGAATTCGAGTGCGTTGCGCGTGACACGAAGCTTGGCAAGGAGGAAATCACCTGCGACATTCCGAACGTCGGTGAAGAAGCGCTGAAGGATCTCGACGAGTCGGGCATTGTGCGCATCGGCGCCGAGGTGAAGCCCCAGGACATTCTGGTCGGCAAGATCACGCCCAAGGGCGAGACCCAGTTGTCTCCTGAAGAAAAGCTTCTGCGAGCCATCTTCGGCGAGAAGGCCGGCGACGTTCGGGATAGCTCGTTGCGGGTGCCGCCGGGCGTTCAGGGCATCGTTATCGGGGCGAAGGTCTTCTCCCGCAAGGGGACAGAGAAAGACGAGCGCGCCAAGGATATCGAGGATCAGGAGAAGGAGAAGCTTCTCGCCGACCAGCGCGACGAGATGCGGATCATCTCGGAGTCGTACCACGCCAAGATGCGGAAGCTTTTGGTCGGTAAGATCACGGCGGTCCGGTTGGTCGACGACAAGGCCAAGGTCCTGTGCGCCAAAGGGCAGAAGATCGACAGCGCCACGCTGGACGAAATCCCCGCGCGCTACTGGGCCGAGATCCAGGTGGAGGGCGGCAAGGCCGAGGACAAGATCCAGCAACTGTCGGCTCTTCTCGAGCAAGAGCTGAAGGTTATCGAGGAGCTGTATCGGGACAAGATCTCGAAGTTGACCAAGGGGGACGAGTTGCCCCCCGGCGTCATCAAGATGGTCAAGGTGTACGTGGCCATCAAGCGCAAGCTGTCCGTTGGTGACAAGATGGCCGGTCGCCACGGCAACAAGGGCGTCGTGTCGCGAATCCTCGCCGAGGAAGACATGCCGTACATGGCCGACGGGTCGCCTGTCGATATCGTCCTCAACCCGCTGGGCGTGCCGTCACGCATGAACGTCGGGCAGATCCTGGAGACGCACCTCGGTTGGGCGGCTCTTGAGCTCGGCAAGCAGATCGAGGCGGTGGTTCACACCGAGTGGAAGGGCGAGGCCTTGCGCAGCAAGCTCAAGAAGGTCTTCACCGAGGAACATCACCAGAAGACCCTCGACGAATTGGCGGACGAGGATCTGGCGGGCTGGGCGCGCACCCTGCGACAGGGTGTCCACCTCGCGACGCCGGTGTTCGACGGTGCCAAGGAGACCGACATCCGTGCGGCACTGACGCTGGCCGAGATTCCGACCGTCGGTCAGGCCACGTTGTTCGACGGTCGCACGGGCGACACCTTCGACCACGAGGTCACGGTGGGCGTGATGTACATGCTGAAGTTGCACCACCTTGTCGACGACAAGATCCACGCTCGGTCCATCGGCCCCTACTCGCTGGTTACGCAGCAGCCGCTCGGTGGCAAGGCGCAGTTCGGCGGTCAGCGTCTCGGAGAAATGGAAGTCTGGGCGATGGAGGCGTATGGCGCGGCTTACGGCCTGCAGGAATTCCTGACGGTCAAGTCGGACGACGTCATCGGCAGGACGCGGATGTACGAGGCGATCGTCAAGGGGGAGCACACGCTCGAGTCCGGCCTGCCGGAGTCCTTCAACGTCTTGTTGAAGGAGTTGCAGTCCCTGTGCCTCAACGTCGAGCTCATCGAGGAACCGAACGCCCCGCGCAAGCAGGAGTCGACC
>JANXXE010000153.1 GCA_025350815.1 Myxococcales bacterium
CACGGAGATGGTCATGCCTGGGGACAACATCGGGCTGGAGATCGAGCTCATCACGCCGATCGCCTGCGAAGAAGGTCTGCGCTTCGCCATTCGCGAAGGCGGCAAGACAGTCGGCGCCGGCGTCGTTAGCAAGATCCTGGAATAAGGGGGACGTATTTTGACACCGAAAATCCGGATTCGATTGAAGGCGTACGATCACCGACTGCTGGATCAGTCGGCGGGTGAGATCGTCGATACGGCCAAGCGGACTGGCGCCAAGGTCGCGGGGCCTATCCCCCTGCCCACCAAGATTAACAAGTACTGCGTGTTGCGCTCGCCCCACGTTGACAAGAAATCCCGAGAACAATTCGAGATCCGGACGCACAAACGTCTCCTCGACATCCTGGATCCGACGCAGCAGACGCTGGACGCGCTGATGAAGCTCGACCTGTCGGCTGGTGTGGACGTGGAGATCAAGACCTAGGACCTGACCATGCAACTAGACGTCGTTGATACCCAAGGCAAGAAAGTCGGCGAGATTGATGTCGCTGACGAGGTGTTCGGAGCGCGCGTGAAGGACTATCTTCTGTGGGAGGTGGTCACGGCCCAGCGGGCGGCCAAGCGGGCAGGCACCCATTCAACCAAGACGCGCGCCAACGTGCGCGGCGGCGGCAAGAAGCCGTTCAAGCAGAAGGGCACCGGCAACGCGCGCCAGGGATCGACGCGATCCCCGCAGTTCGTGGGCGGCGGCCGTGTGTTTGGTCCGCATCCCCGCAGCTACGCGTACACGGTACCGAAGAAGGTCAGACGGGCAGCACTGGCCTCTGCCTTGTCGCTTCGAGCGCAAGAGAAGAAGCTGATCATCGTCGACAAACTCGAATTCGCCGGGCCGAAGACCAAGGAAGCCGGAAAAGTGCTCAAGGGCCTGGGCATCACGGGGGCCCTGATGGTGGACTCGAAGGAGAACACCAATCTTGCGAAGTCTGTTCGCAATCTACCGGCGTCAAGGTGTCTGGCCCCCGAGGGTCTCAACGTTTACGACATCCTCAACCACCCAACGCTGGTGATTGCCAAGAGCGCAGTCAAGGCGGTCGAGAGCCGGATCACCGGAGCGGAGACGGCTTAGGCCGGATACGGAAAGGCAACCGATGCGGTCACCTGAACAAATCATTAAGCGCCCCCTCCTCACGGAGAAGGGCACCTTGCTCAAGGAAACGGGCGGCCAGGGCGACAAGGACGCCGATCCTGAGCAGGTTCGTCCGCAGTTGCTTTTCGAAGTGGCGCGGGATGCGAACAAGATCGAAATTCGTGCCGCAGTTGAGAAGCTGTGGAACGTGAGTGTGTTGAAAGTGCGCACGGCTGTCGTGCGCGGTAAAGAGAAGCGCCTCGGCCGTTTCACGGGTCGGCGTTCGAACTGGAAGCGCGCCCTGGTGACCTTGGAAGCCGGGCAAAAGATCGATTTCTTCGAAGGGGTCTAAACGATGGGACTTCGTACACACAATCCAACAACCCCGGGCGTGCGCGGGCGAATCGCCCCGGATTTTTCGGACGTGACCACGGGCAACCAGCCACTCAAGGCGTTGACCGAGTCGAAGAACGCGACGGGCGGCCGGAATCACTACGGCCGCATCACTTCGCGCTTTCGCGGGGGGGGGCACAAACGCCGCTTTCGCCGCATCGATTTCAAGCGCGACAAGGTGGGCGTGCCTGCAAAGGTGGCGACGGTCGAGTACGATCCCAACCGCAGCGCCCGTATTGCCCTGTTGCAGTACGCCGACGGCGAAAAGCGCTACATTCTTTGTCCGGTGGGTCTGAACGTGGGTGACACCGTCCTGTCGTCCCGCGAAGCCGACATCAAGCCCGGCAATAGCCTGCCTTTGCGGTTCATTCCCCTTGGAACCACGCTGCACAACATTGAATTGAAGATCAACGCCGGCGCCCAGATTGTGCGGTCGGCAGGCGGCGGCGCTCAGCTAATGGCCAAGGAGGGCGACTGGGGCCAGTTGCGTTTGCCCTCGGGCGAGGTTCGCCTGATCCATCTGGACTGCCGGGCAACCGTCGGTCAGGTCGGGAACGTCGAGCACAGCAGCGTTCACGGGGGCAAGGCGGGCCGAACGCGTTGGAAGGGCCGTCGCCCCCACAACCGTGGTGTGACGATGAACCCGGTCGATCACCCGATGGGCGGCGGCGAAGGTCGTTCGTCCGGCGGTCGTCACCCCTGTTCGCCCTGGGGTCAGCTGTCGAAGGGCTTGAAGACACGTGAGAACAAGAGGACCGATCGCATGATCATCAAGCGCCGCGGGGAGAAGTCGTAAGTCATGGCTCGCTCAATTAAGAAGGGCCCGTTTATCGACTCGCACCTGATGGCGAAGGTGGTCGAAATGCAGCGCCAGAAGTCAAAGAAGGTCATCAAGACGTGGTCGCGGCGTTCGACGATCATCCCCGAGATGGTCGGCCTGACCTTTGCGGTTCACAACGGCCGCAAGTTCCTGCCCGTCTTCGTGACGGAGAACATGGTCGGACACAAGTTGGGCGAATTTTCGCCCACGCGGACCTTCCACGGGCACTCAGGTGATCGCAAGGCGGCAACGGGGGCGGGGGCCGCTCCGGCTGCAGCTCCGGCAGCCGCCGCGGCACCGGCGAAGAAGTAAGGGAGATCAGAACATGGCGCGCGCAATCCTGAGAAGCTTCCGAGAGTCACCCCGCAAGGTGCGGATGGTGGCGGACATGATTCGAGGCCGCAAGGTCGAGGACGCCCTGTCGATCCTTCGTTTCCAGCAGCGAAAGGCCGCCAAGATACTGAGCAAGGTTCTGAACTCGGCAATCGCCAACGCCACAGAAAACGAAAAGGCCGACGCGGACAAGCTGATCGTGGCGAAGGTCAACATCGATGGCGGTCCCGTGCAGAAGCGCTGGCTGGCACGCTCGATGGGACGCGCCAATCGCATCATTCGTCGGACATCGCATTTGACCATCGTGGTCGACGTGCCGCAGGACTAAGAGGGAATCAATGGGACAGAAAACACATCCGATCGGGTTTCGGCTCGGGGTCATCAGGGGCTGGAGCTCGAAGTGGTACTCCGAGAAGGACTTCGCGAAGTGGCTTCACGAGGACCTTCGTCTCAAGAAGTTCGTGAAGCAGAAGCTCGGACATGCCGGCGTGGCGTCGGTCGAGGTCGAGCGGGCCGCCAATAAGCTGAAGATCAACATCTTCACGGCGCGTCCCGGCATCGTCATCGGTAAGCGCGGCGCGGGCGTCGAGACGTTGAAGAAGGAAGTGCAGGCGCTGACCTCCAGCGAGGTCTTCCTGAACATCCAGGAAGTTCGGAAGGCAGAAACCAACGCCCAGTTGGTGGCCGAGAATGTCTCGACCCAGCTTGAACGGCGCGTAGCTTTTCGCCGAGCCATGAAGAAGGCCGTCCAGACCGCGATGAAGTTCGGAGCCAAGGGTATCCGCCTCGCGTGCTCCGGTCGCCTGGGCGGTGCCGAGATGTCGCGTTACGAGTGGTACCACGAGGGCCGGGTGCCCCTGCACACCCTGCGGGCCGATATCGAATACGGTTTCACCGAGGCGCACACGACTTACGGCGCGATTGGCGTGAAGTGCTGGATCTTCAAGGGTGAAGTCCTGCCGCAGAAGTCAACGCGGCTGGCTTGAGAGGACGACCATGCTAGCTCCGAAGAAAGTAAAGTGGCGAAAGCAACAGAAGGGCAAGATGCGTGGCATCTCGAAGGGCGCCACCAGCGTGGTGTTTGGCGAGTATGGCCTGCAGGCCCTGTCATGCGGCTTCGTGACCTCGCGCCAGATCGAGGCGGCGCGTATTGCGATTTCCCGTCACGTCAAGCGTGGCGGCAAACTGTACATTCGCATCTTCCCCGACAAGCCCATTTCGAAGAAGCCCGCCGAAACCCGAATGGGTAAAGGAAAGGGCAATCCCGAGGAGTGGGTTGCGGTGGTTCGCCCGGGGCGCGTCATGTACGAGCTTGAGGGCGTGACGGAGGATTTGGCGCGTCAGGCGTTTCACCTGGCCGAGCACAAGCTGGCCGTTCAGACGAGGTTTCTCGGCCGGGAGGATTTGATATGAAGGGCCTGAGGGCGAAGGATCTGCGCGGCAACGAGCCGACGGAGCTGGGGCGAACGCTGAAGAAGCTGCAAGAGGATCTCTTCAAGAATCGCCTGAAGAAATCCAGCAACCAGCTTGAAAACGTCATGCTGATCCGCAATGGCCGGCGGGACATAGCGCGCGTGAACACGGTGCTGGCTCAGCGATTGAGCCAGGGCCCAGCCGCGGCGTCGACCGCGAAGGAGAAATAATCCGTGAGTCCTGAAAGCAAAGCCCCCGAAGCGGCCGCCACGAGCGGAGCTGACGAACGTCCGGAGGCCCGGAAGCGGCGCCTGGTCGGCGTCGTCACCAGTGACAAGATGAACAAGACGCGCATCGTTCTGGTCGAACGGCGCCTGTCCCACCTGAAGTACGGCAAGTACATGACCCGTCGTACGAAGTACAAGGCGCACGACGAGAAGAACGAATTCAAGACGGGTGACAAGGTTCAGATCGTCGAGGTCAGGCCCCTGTCGCGCGAGAAGCGCTGGCGGGTCGAGAAGCTGATCGATCGACCGCAGGAAGCCTAGTCAACCGGCACCGGAACAGAGGTTAAGGCAATGGTTCAGACAACGTCGACACTTGATGTAGCCGATAACTCGGGAGCGAAGAAGCTCATGTGCATCCGCGTCCTGGGTGGCACCAGACGGAAGTACGCATCGCTGGGTGATGTGATCGTGTGCTCCGTCAAGGAAGCGATCCCCAACGCGAAGGTGAAGAAGGGCGAGGTGGCGAAGGCCGTCATCGTCCGGACGAAGAAGGAAGTATCGCGACCCGACGGCTCGTACATTCGCTTCGATGCCAACTCTGCCGTTCTGGTGGACAAGGACAACGAGCCGATTGGGACTCGCATCTTTGGGCCGGTCGCAAGAGAGCTGCGCGCCAAACGCTTCATGAAGATTATCTCGCTGGCTCCGGAGGTTCTGTGATGCACGTTCGCAAGGGCGACACGGTCGTCGTGATCGCAGGGAAAGAGAAGGGTAAGCGAGGGCGCGTCCTGCGGATGGTGATCAAGAGCAACCGCCTCGTTGTTGAGCGCGTGAATATGGTCAAGCGCCACACCAAGCCGACGCAGCGCAGCCCACAGGGCGGCATCATCGAGAAGGAGGGATCGCTTGAGATCTCGAATGTCTCGCTGTGGTGCGGAAAGTGCGGAGCGGCGCGCCGCTCGCGAATTGAAGAGAAGGCCGGACAGAAGAAGCAGCGGTCGTGCGCCAAGTGTGGCGGCGCTTTCGAAACGACCTGACCACCTAAACGCGCGGCGCTAGTTTCAAAGGAATCGATTCATGGCCGATCAGGAAAAAGACGAGAAAAAGGGGAAGGGCGCCAAGGGCGATCGCCCGGCGATGAGCCCCGAACAAGAAGCCGAGATGGCAGCCAAGAAGGCCGCCCGCGCCCAGGCAAAGACGAAGGGCGGCAAGGCCTCGGGCGGCGGTGCTGCATCCAAGGAACTGCAGATGGAGCGGGTCAAGAGGCCCGGTCAGCCGCGCCTTCGGCAGCTTTATGACACCGAGGTGCGGCCGCGGCTTATCAGCGAACTGGGCTTGAAGAATCCGATGGAAGCCCCCCGCATGGTGAAGATCACGGTCAACATGGGGCTGGGCGAGGCTGTCACGAATCCCAAGATTCTCGACTCGGCAGTGGACGAACTGGCGCTCATCACAGGACAGAAGCCGGTTGTCACGCGGGCCAAGAAGTCGGTCGCCGTCTTCAAGCTGCGTGGCGGGCAGAAGATCGGCGCGATGGTCACCCTGCGCCGCGAAATGATGTATGAATTCTTCGACCGCCTGGTGACCTTCGCCTTGCCGCGCGTGCGCGACTTCAAGGGCGTTTCCCCAAAGGCCTTTGACGGCCGAGGGAACTACACCCTGGGTGTTCGCGAGGGAATCATCTTCGGCGAGATCAATTACGAAAAGCTGGACAAGCCCAAGGGTATGAATATCACCATCACCACAACCGCCCGAACGGATGAGCAGGGCCGCGCGCTTCTGCGTCACCTCGGAATGCCTTTCAGGAACTAACGCCATGGCAAAAACAGTAGACATGACGAAGGCGCCGCCGAAGTGGCGGGTGAGACATCGGAATCGCTGCAAGCAGTGCGGCCGCGCGCGGGCGTTTCTGCGAAAATTTGAGCTGTGCCGGATCTGTTTCCGGTTGTTGGCGCTTCGGGGCGATGTGCCCGGCGTGATCAAGTCAAGTTGGTAGGTGCGCTATGTCGATGACCGATCCGATATCTGATTTTCTCGCTCGTATACGCAATGCCATTATGGCTCGCCACGGCGAACTGGTGGCGCCCGCGTCGACTCTGAAGACGCGCCTTGCCGAGGTCCTCAAGGACGAAGGCTATATCTCGGGCTTCGAGCTGCGAAACGATTTTTCGGGTATTGCCGAGATCGCGGTGAAGCTGCGCTGGGCTGACCGGACCAACGCCATCACGGGCCTGCGGCGTCGGTCGCGTCCGGGACAGCGGGTATACGTTCGGCACGACACGATCCCGAAGGTCCGATCGGGCCTCGGCATCGCCATTCTCTCGACCTCGAAAGGTCTGATGACCGATCGGGCCGCTCGCAAGGCGGGCGTGGGTGGCGAGTTGCTCTGCGAGGTTTGGTAATGTCCCGCATCGGGCGCAAGATTCTGCCGCTGCCGAAAGGCGTCACCTTCAACCAGAAGAGTGGCACCTACGGCGTGAAGGGTCCGAAGGGGGAGCTATCGAAGGCGTTGCCGGCCGGTGTTTCTTTCGAGACAACGGCGGACAAGATCGTCGTGAAGCGGGCGGACGATTCACGGGACAATCGCGCCAAGCACGGCTTGGTGCGTGCGCATCTGGCGAATATGATCAAGGGCGTCACCGATGGCTGGACGCGCGAGCTGGAGATTAACGGCGTCGGCTACCGCGCGGAAGTTACCGGCGACACCATGACGTTGTTGCTTGGCTACTCGCATCCAGTCGTCTTCAAACTACCGAAGGGCGTGGGCGCCAAGGTCGACAAGAACAAGATCGTTCTGACTGGAGCGGACCGGGACACCCTGGGACAAACCGCGGCCAAGCTGCGCGAAAAGCGCCCGCCAGAGCCCTACAAGGGCAAGGGCGTGAAGTACGCCGAGGAAGTCATCAAGCGCAAAGTCGGCAAGGCCGGCGCGACGGGATCGGGCGGGGGCGGTTAGGCGGGTAGCCGCCGCAGCCTTCAGCACCTCCCCAGCATTCAAAGGAACAGCACATGGCACGCAAGACCAGACTCGAAAGCCGAAAAATTCGCCATCGTTCCCTGCGCAAGCGCATACAGGGCACCGCAGAGCGACCCCGACTTGTCGTCTTTCGCAGCGCCAAGCACATCTACGCACAGATTGTCGACGATCTCGCTTCCCGCACTTTGCTTGGGGCCTCCGACGTGGTGGCGAAGGCGGCCGTCGGCGAGCCGACGGTCAAGGGCAAGAAGGTGGACAAGGCCAAGCAGCTGGGCATTGTCGTCGCCAAGCTCTGCCTGGAAAAGGGCATCACCAAGGTTGTGTTTGACCGCGCCGGGTACCGATACCATGGCCGGGTCTCTGCGCTGGCCACCGGGGCGCGCGAAGCGGGTTTGCAGTTCTAGAACGGACATCAGGAGCAAGAATGGCGATCAATTACGAAGAGGTAGGCGAGCTCGTCGACAGCGTTGTATTCATCAACCGGGTCGCCAAGGTCGTGAAGGGCGGTCGGCGCTTCTCGTTTTCCGCGCTCGTGGTCGTCGGCGACCAACGGGGCTATGTCGGCGCGGGCCTGGGTAAGGCCAACGAAGTTCCGGAAGCCATTCGCAAGGGGACCGAACAGGCGAAAAAGAACCTTTTCAAGATACCGCTCATCACCGGCACAATTCCTCACACGGTTCAGGGGACCTTCGGCGCGGGCACGGTCGTGCTACGGCCGGCAAGCCCAGGAACCGGCGTCATCGCCGGTGGGGCCGTTCGGCCGGTGCTCGAGGTCTCGGGCATCCAGGACATCCTCACGAAGTGCATTGGCACCTCGAATCCGCACAATGTCATTCACGCCACGATCGATGCTTTGAAGCAGTTGCGCAGCGCCGCGGATCTGGCGGCCTCGCGTGGCAAGACCGTCGAAGAGATTATGGGATAACAAACATGGCTAAAACGCTCAAGGTCACACTGGTTCGCAGCGGCATCAACCGGCCGGAGCCGCAGAAACAAACAATTCTGCGTCTGGGGCTGCGCAAGCTGCACCGCACGGTGGTGTTGCCGGACAACCTCGCCGTGCGCGGAATGATTCGGTCGGTCTCGCACCTGGTTCAGGTCGAGCGCGGCGAGTAGGCTTAGGCCGGCCGTTTAAAAAGGACAAAGAGGACAAGAGATGGGAACGACGCTACACACTCTGAAGGGCCCCAAGGGCGCTACACGAAACCGGAAACGTATTGGCCGCGGACCTGGTTCAGGTACCGGCGAGCAGTCCGGAAAGGGCGTCAAGGGTCAAAAGGCGCGTACGGGTCACCACGGGGCCCGCTTCGGCTTCGAGGGTGGTCAGATGCCCATGCAGCGCCGCCTTCCCAAGGTCGGCTTCAAGTCGCCGTTCCGCGTGCAGATTTACGCGGTCAACCTCGGGGACATCGATCAGCGCTTTGAAGGTGGAACGGTGACGCTTCCGGATCTCAAGAAGGCCGGTCTGGTTCCCCGCAAGTACAAGCAGGTCAAGGTTTTGGGCAATGGCGAGCTTAGCAAGAAGTTCGTTATTCAGGTCACCGCATTCTCCGCCACCGCCAAGGAGAAGATCCAGAAGAGCGGTGGCAGGGCCGAGATCGTCGGAGCCTGAGAGAGAACTGACATGGCCTCCGGCTTTCAGAACATGGGGAAGATCCCCGAGCTGAGAAAGCGGATCTTCTACACGCTCGCGCTGCTGGCGATCTATCGCGTGGGCGTGGTCGTTACGACCCCTGGCGTGAACCGCGCCGTCATGGCGAAGATCGTGAATCAGGCGTCGGGCACCTTCCTGGGCCTGTTCAACATGTTCTCGGGCGGCGCTCTGGAACAGATGTCCATCTTCGCGCTCGGCATCATGCCGTACATCAGCGCGTCGATCATCTTGCAGTTGCTTACAGTCGTGGTTCCGAAGCTCGAGCAGATACAGAAGGAAGGCGAGATCGGCCGTCGGCGACTAAACCAGTACACCCGTTATGGTTGCGTCATCCTGTCTCTGATTCAGTCGTTCTTCATTGCCCGTTGGCTGGTGGGGAACAACCAAGCCTACGCCCAGTTTGGCGAGGTCGTTCCGAATCCGGACTGGAGTTTCTTCCTCATCACCATGATCTCGCTGACCACAGGGACGGCATTCATCATGTGGCTGGGCGAGCAGATCACCGAGCGCGGTATAGGCAACGGCATCTCGCTGATCATCTTCGCGGGTATCGTGACAGACATGCCCGATGCCGCTGTTCGATTGATGAACCGCGCGCGTGACGGCGAAATCACGGCCTTCTCGTTGGCGCTGATTGGCCTGATCATCGTCACCGTCGTCGGGACAATCATCTTCTTCGAGCGGGGACAGCGCCGAATTCCGGTTCAGTACGCCAAGCGGGTGGTCGGGCGAAAGGCCTTCGGTGGCCAATCGACGCACCTTCCTTTGAAGGTCAACACCGCGGGCGTCATCCCGCCGATTTTCGCGTCGTCGATCCTGATGTTCCCGAACCAGCTCGCCGGCCTCATCAATACACCGTGGATGAAGCGCGTCTCGGACGCCCTACACCCGGGTGATTGGCGCTATATTGTTCTGTACGTCTCGTTGATCGTGTTTTTCTGCTACTTCTACACGGCGGTGACATTCAACCCGGTGGACGTCGCCGACAACATGCGAAAGTACGGCGGATTCGTTCCAGGTATCCGCCCTGGTAAGGCGACCGCGACTTATATCGATCGGGTGCTGACGCGCATTACTTTCGGTGGCGCAATTTATATGTCGGCCATCTGCGTGCTGCCGTCGCTCTTGAGCACGAACATGAGCGTCCCATTCCAGTTCGGCGGCACGGGTTTGATGATCGTGGTCGGCGTGGCGCTCGATACCGTCCAGCAAATCGAGTCGCACCTCATTACGCGTAACTACGAAGGATTCACGGGGCCCAAGGGCCCGCGGATCAGAGGCCGTGGCACGCGCGTGGCCGGGGCCGTCGGGGCCTAAGCGGTTTCGGTACGGCGCGTCTCGGAAATGGCTAAGCGGCTGCTACTCTTTGGCCCTCCCGGCGTAGGCAAGGGTACGCATTCGAAGAGACTGGCGGCTGATCTCGGTGTTCCACACGTGGCCACGGGCGACATGTTTAGAGAGGCGGCGGGACGGAAGACGGCTGTCGGACTTGAGGTCGGCGGGTACATGGATCGGGGCGTTTTGGTTCCTGACGCCTTGGTCCTGGCGATTCTAGAGGACAGGCTGGCCCGACGGGACACTGTGGATGGCTACCTTCTGGACGGCTTTCCGAGGACGGTTCCGCAGGCCGAGGCCTTGGCCAGGCTGATGACAATGGCCGGGACCCGTCTCGATCGCATCCTGTCCCTCGAGGCGCCGGAGGACACCTTGGTCAAGCGCATCGCGGGTCGCTTTACCTGCGAGGGGTGTCAGGCGTCGTACAACCGCTTTTACCTTGCGCCGAAGGTTGCGGGCGTCTGCGACCGCTGCGGCGGTAGGCTGTTTCAGCGCCGGGACGATGCCGAGGCAACGGTGAGGCAGCGTCTGACCGAGTACCTGGCCAGAACGGCGCCCGTGCTGCAGTTCTTCAAGACGCAGGACTGGCCGCTCCGCTCGATCGTTTCGCTCGGGGTCGTCGACGAGATTTACGGCAGGATCCGCCAGGCGGTGGAGGCCTAGTGGCGATCCAGCTCAAGACCCGCGAGCAGATTGCAAAGCTTCGCGAGGCGAATCTCATCGTGGCCGACGTCCTGGACGCGCTGGAAGATGCGGCAGCGCCGGGCATGAGCACCTGGGAACTGGATGCCATCGCCGCGAAGCGCCTCAAGCAGCTCAAGGGCGAGTCGGCCTTCCTGGGCTACCGCGGCTACCCCGCGGTTCTGTGCACCTCGGTGAATAACGTGGTCGTGCACGGCATCCCGCGCAAGGACGTCGTGCTGAAGGATGGCGATCTGCTGGCCATAGACTTCGGCGCGTTCAAGGACGGCTGGTGCGGCGACTCGGCGCGAACGATTCCCATCGGGAAAATCAGTTCGAAGGCCCGTGCCCTGATGGAGGCGACCCGGGACTCGCTGGACGCCGCTATAGCGCGTTGCGTTCAGGGCGCCCGGTTGGGCGACATCGGCTCGGCTGTCCAGTCGCACGTCGAGGCGAGGGGATTCTCGGTTGTCCGGCAGTTCGTGGGCCACGGCATCGGCCGGCAGATGCACGAGCCGCCCCATGTTCCGAACTATGGCGAGGCAGGAAAGGGGAACCGCTTGAGCGTTGGATTGGTATTGGCTATCGAACCCATGGTAAACGCTGGTACCCCGGACGTAATCATTGAAGATGATGGATGGACTGCCATTACTAAAGATGGTAGCCTCTCCGCCCATTTCGAACACTCGGTGGCAATCACCGAGGAAGGTCCTCTGGTTCTCTCTCGATCGTAAGTAACGCGAAGAAAACGTACGGGCCGACGGAGCGTGTGTTCATGAAGGTACGAGCATCGGTAAAAAAAGTTTGCGACAAGTGCAAGGTGATCCGCCGCCGTGGCGTCGTGCGCGTGATCTGCGAGAACTCTCGCCATAAACAGCGCCAGGGCTGAAAGACTTCAGGAGACTTAATGGCACGTCTAGCAGGTGTAGATCTTCCCCGGAACAAGCGCATGGACATTGCGCTCACGTACATTTACGGAATCGGCAAGGTGAAATCGCGCCAGATTCTGCAGGCTGCGGAAGTGCCGCTGGACAAGCGGAGCGACGCTCTGGATGACAACGAGACGCGGCGAATCCGCGAGGTCATCGAGCAGATGCAGATGAAGGTCGAAGGCGATCTGCGGCGCGAGGTGTCCATGAACAT
>JANXXE010000157.1 GCA_025350815.1 Myxococcales bacterium
TGGCCGCCGACGATGCCGTAACCGCCCAGAAAGTTCTTCTCGGCGTCGAACAGGTGCATCGACCCGCCCAGACCCTTCGAGCAGCCCGTGGCCTTGCCGAAAAGTTCCGCCATGATGGCGCGGGACGACGTGCCCTTGGCATAGGCATGGGCGTGTTCGCGGTACGTCGCGATGACGTAATCTTCCGGCTTCAGGGTCGCCAGCGCCCCGACCGCGACGGCCTCCTGGCCGATATAAAGGTGAAGAAATCCGCCGATCTTCTGCTGGGCGTAGGCCTTGGCGCAGGCCTCTTCCATGCGGCGAATCGCCAGCATCTGGCGGTAGTAATCGAGTAGCTTGGCCTTGTCCTGCGGTTCCAAAACTTCTCGTTCGATACGGCTCATGCCTTCTCCATTTCCTGTTCGTGAAAGGGCGCCATGTTACATCACGCATCGGCCTGCGGCGCCACTACCTTTTTACTCAGGATCCGGTAACGAAGGAGGCGGGGTCGCCCTACGCGCCCGTGCCTCTCGCCGTGCGCGCCGCCGGGCGGTAGCCCACGGCGGCCGCCACGCCGAACAGCGCCAGGAAGAACCAGGTCGCGCGCGCCGGCAGTGCGTCCAGTGCGGCGGTGCCGATCAGCGGGCCGGTTGACTGGCCGACGATTTGGGCGAGGCCATACAGACCCGAATAGGCGCCCACGCGGCCGAGCGGGGCCAGCGCCGCAACGGATGTTTGCTGCGCCGGCGACGTGATGATTTCGGCCAGCGTCACCGCCCCGACGCAGACCAGCAGGCTGGCGTACCCCTGGGTCAGGCCGGCCGCCGCGTAGCTAATGGCGTAGCCGCAACAACCCAGCGTCAGGGCGCCGCGCGTGCCCCAGCGACGGATATACGCGACCGCGGGCAATTGCAGGCAGACGACCAGCACGCCGTTTAGTGTGTACAGCGTGCCGATTTGCGCGCGGGTCAGATGCAAAACGCGGACGGCGTAGATGGACAGTGTCTGGTACAGCTGCACCTGCAGGATGAAGAACGCCATCGTCGAGACCAAGAAGCGCACGAAGACCTTGTCGTCGGTGAAGGCCAGCATTTCCTTCAGGCGCAGCGGGCGGGCGGAGGCGACGCTGCGCGGTTCGGCCATCGTTGCGATGACAGCGGCGGCGGCCAGGGTGACGGGGACGCTCCAGTAAAATAGCTGGCTGTAGGAATGTCCGGACGCCATCGCGGCGACCGCAGGACCCGTGGCCCAGCCGACGTTGACACCGACCCGCTGCAAGGAAAACGCGGCCACGCGCTGCTCGGGCGGCGCCAGGTCGGCAACCAGGGCGTTACCCACGGGATCAAAACATGCGCGCAACATCGAATTGGCGACGATCAGCGCGCCGAAGGCGATGACGCTGGCCTCGACCGATACCGCATAACCCATCAGCGACAGATTCACGGCGCGGATCAGCAGCGACGCCAGCATCAACGGCCGGCGGCCAAAGCGATCCGCCAATTCGCCGGCCAACCATTGCATGGCGGCGCCGCACGCCCCGGCCACCGTCCAGATGAGGCCGACGACAATGGTCGGTACCTTGCGTTCCTCGGCCAGGTGGATACCCAGGAAGGGCATCACCATCGAAAATCCGCCGGTGACCACCAGCCGCGCGCCCGCCAGGTACCACAGGCGCTTGTCCAGCGCACGAAATTCAGCAAGCAGGGCCACGAGGCTGACCCACGATACCCGAGCGGTCCGGCAAAGCCCACTTTCGTCGTCGCGCTTGGCGTTTGGCGGCTTAGCTCCTAAACTTCCGTCGGTGAAAGTCGAGCTGAAGAAGGAATTTCGTTTCGAGGCCGCGCATTCGCTGCCGCGTGTGCCGCCGGGGCACAAGTGTTCGCGTGTACACGGGCACAGCTACCGCATCGAGCTGCACGCCGCCGGGCCGGTCGACCCGCACAGCGGCTGGCTGATCGATTACGCCGTCCTCGATGACGCGTGGATCGAGCTACATAACCTGCTGGACCACCGGCTGCTGAACGATGTGCCGGGGCTTGAGAATTCGACCTGCGAAAATCTGGCGGCTTTCGTGTGGAAGCGCCTGCGTCCGCAAGTGCCCCAGCTGTCCGCGGTGACGGTGTGGGAGACGTCAGACGCGTCGTGCACCTACCGCGGCGAGGACTAAGGGCGCCGTCGTGGCTTGCCTGCGCTGCCTGACGCTGAATCTGTGGGGGGCCGAGCCACCCCTTGCAGCGCGCATGGCGCTGGTCACCGAAGGGCTGGCCGCGCTGGCGCCGGACATCGTGGCGCTGCAGGAGGTGCGGGAGATCCCCGGGCAGCTCGAGAACCAGGCGCTGACGCTGGCGCGGGCGACTGGCTACCACCAGGTGTTCGCCCCGGCGGTGGCTTTTGCCGGCGGACACGAGGGGCTGGCGATTTTGTCGCGCACGCCCATTGCCGAACACGCGGCGGCCGAGTTGCCGCACGCGCAGCCGACCGAGCGACGCATCCTGCTGTCGGCGCGACTTGAATCCGGCGTCTGGCTTCATACCGCGCACCTGAATTATCGCCTGCAACACGGCCAGCAGCGGGAAGATCAGGTCATGGCGCTGGACGCCCTGGTGTCGGCACGCGCGACGGACGCCCCCCAGATCATCATGGGTGACTTCAACGCGCGCCCCGACGCCGACGAGATTCGTTGGATGAAGGGCCTGGTTACGCTGGGCGGCCGCCGCGCTGTGTACCAGGACGCGTGGGATCACGTGCATCCGGGCCAGGCGGGCTGGACCTGGGCGGCGGCGAATCCGTACACAGCGCCCCTGCGGTTTCTGACGCTGGACCGCCGACTGGACTACATCTTCGTGACGCCGGAACGCCGCGACGGCCGTGGCCGGATCCATTCCTGCCGGATCGTGCTCGACCAGCCGTCGCCGGACGGTGTATTCGCGTCGGATCATTTCGGCCTGCTGGCCGAGGTGCAATTTGACGCTACGACGGGGCAGGGCTGACCCCCGTGTTTCGCCTTGGCCATCTGACCGATCCGCATTTTCGTTCGTTTGCGGGCGCGCGCTTTCAGGACTTCTGGGGCAAGCGGGCCGTCGGCGCGCTGAACCTGCTGGTCAACCGCGGGCGCAAGCACCGCATGGAATTGTTGGCTGCGATGTGCGTGGACTTGAAGCAGCGGCGGCTGGACCATCTGGCCATCACGGGCGATCTGGCCAACGTCTCGCTGGAATCTGAATGGCGCGAGGCCCAGCTGTGGTTGGGCGCGTACGATGCGCCGCCGTCCGCCGTCACGATCATCCCGGGGAATCACGACACCTATGTCGAGGACGTGGTGCAGGCGCGGGCCTTCGAACGAAACTTCGGCTCGTATCAGACCACCGACCTTCGCATCGGGTCCGATCTTTATCCCTTCGTGCGCTTTCGCGACGATGTCGCGATCATCGGCGTCAACACCTGCGTGGCGACGGGCGATCTGGGTGCGTGGGGGCAAATTGGCGCGGCACAACTGGCGCGGCTGGAGGCCTTGCTGACAGCGCCCGATGTAGTCCGACGCCTACGCGTGGTCCTGCTGCACCATCCGCCGGTCATGCACCGGCCGCCCGAGCACCGCAACCTGCGCGACCGAGCCGACCTGTTGGCGCTGTTCGAACGAACGGGTGCCGACCTGGTCCTGCACGGGCACGATCACCGTGACGAACGGGTGGTCTTGCGGGGCCCGGACGGGGCGTCCATACCCGTGGTCGGGGCGGGGTCGGCGTCCTATGCCGGATCGTCCGCGCGGCGTTCCCGCTACAACGTCTACGAGATCGAGGGCAAGGTAATCACTTCCCTGACATTCGCCCACGACCAGGCGACCGACGCCTATCGTGAGGTCCGGCGGGAAACCCTGTAGGAACGCCGACCTTCATCCGATGTACCCGTGGGGATGAATCCGACCGGGACCGGTTCACGTACGGGCGGCTCAGAGCCTCTGCCGGCCAGCGCGCGCCTGGTGGCCGGGTCCAAGGTCGGGCCCTACCGCATCCTGAAGGTGTTGGGCGAGGGCGGTATGGGCACCGTCTACCTGGCCGAGCACGAGATGATCGGGCGCAAGGCCGCGATCAAGATCTTGAACGCCGAGGTCTCGACCGACGCCGAGGCGGTTTCGCGCTTCTTCACCGAGGCGCGCGCGGTCAACCAGATTCGCCACCCGAACATTGTCGAGGTCACCGATTTTGGTTCCACTGGCGCTCGGCCGTACATCGTCATGGAATATCTCGAGGGCGAGACGTTGGCCGAGCGACTGGCGCGCGTCCGGGTGTTGCCCACGCTGAGCGCCGTGCACATCGCGCGGCAAGTCGCCTCGGCGCTGGGCGCGGCGCACGTCGATGGGACGGTTCATCGTGACCTGAAGCCGGCCAATATCTTTCTGCGCGAGCACCCCGATTATCCTGATTTCGTGAAGGTGCTGGATTTCGGCATCGCCAAGTTGCTGGTGCCGGGGCAGGACGTCAGCCACCACACGCGTGCCGGCGCGCTGATCGGAACGCCCGCGTACATGTCTCCCGAACAGTGCCTGGGCGATGCCACGCTGGATCACCGCAGCGACATCTATTCGCTGGGTGTGGTGCTGTACCTGACGATGACGGGACGGCTGCCCTTCGTCGAGGACACGCTGGGGCGCCTGATCATGGCGCACGTCAACGATCCGCCGATCCCGCCGTCGACGCTGACGCCGCAGATCTCGCGCGAGATGAGCGCGGTCATCCTCAAGGCGATGGCCAAGCGTCCCCAGGATCGCTACGCGACGATGAAGGATTTTCGGCGCGCGTTGGATGACGTCGCGGGCTTCGAGCGGACGCCCACGCCGGTGATGGTGCCCGTGGTTCGGCCCGCGAATGGTGCCGTGCGACCGGTGGTACCGCCGACGTCGCCGGCGGCGCTGACCAGCCCCACCGTGCCGCTGGGCGTTTCGAACGCGTTGAAGGACGAGGCGGTGTTTGCCAAGCTGCTGGCGCTGGTGCGTGATCGCCTGGCGGGCGGCAAGCTGGAGATCCCCCAGTTGTCGGCCGCGACGGCCAAGTGCCTTGAAAGCATGCGCACCTCCGAGGCCGCCTTCGGCAAGCTGGCGG
>JANXXE010000173.1 GCA_025350815.1 Myxococcales bacterium
CCGCCAGCGCCGCCGAGTAGACGCTCAAGAAAGCGCTCAAATCGGGCGATCCCGGGGATCGCGCCATGAGTGACCGATTGGCTGTTGTCGTCTGCGTGGGCCCGACCTGTGGGGACAAGCGCGGCTCGGGCGCGTTGTACAAGCGCTTGAAGAAGATCACGGGCACGGCCGGTCTCGCCGACCGGATCTACCTTGGGCGTGAAACCTGCTTTGGCGAGTGCAACCGGGGTCCCAACATTCTGGTCTGTCCCGTCGACGACGCTAACCCCGATGCAGGCGCGGTCCTGGGCCTGGGCCGGCCCGGCGCCCTTGTCTACACGCGCGTGATGCCCGAGGACCTGGAACGGATCATCGCGGAGCACCTGGTGGGCGGCACTGTCGTCACGGCCTTCCTGAACCGGCCCGCCGTGAAAGACGACTAAATTCCATTACAATGGGCGGGCTTTGGACGCCGCGGCCCCGCGTATCTATCTGGACCACAACGCCACGACGCCATTGCGGCACGAGGTTCAGGCGGTGATGGCGGCAGCGATGGCCGACGCGTGGGGCAACCCGTCCAGCGTTCATGCCCTGGGTCGCCAGGCGAGGGACGTCGTCGAGCGCGCACGGGCCCATGTCGCGGGATTGTTGGGCGCGGTCCCCGAAGAGATCATCTTCACGTCGGGTGGCACCGAGGCGGACAACCTGGCGATTCGCGGCCTGGCGCGCGCGGCATGGGTGGCCAAGGGGCCGCGGTGCAAGGACCAGTCGCCCCACGTGATCTCGTCGCCGCTTGAGCATCCGGCGGTGCACGGCGCCCTGGCCGCCCTTGCCGCGGAGGGATTCGCAGTGACGTTGTTGCCGGTTGGGCCCGCGGGTGAGATTGACGCCGCCGATCTGCGGGCCGCCTTGCGCGACGAAACGGTGCTGGTCAGTCTGGCTTTAGCCAATCACGAAATTGGCAACCTATACGACGTCGCGGCGCTGGCGGCGCTGGCGCATCAACGGGGGGCGCTGTTTCACTGCGACGCAGTTCAGGGCGTCGGACGCGTCCCCTTTAATGTTCAGGTCGCTGGCGTCGACGCGGCAACTGTATCGGCGCACAAGTTGTACGGACCCAAGGGCACAGGGGCGCTGTTCGTGCGCCGGGGCGTGTCGCTCGATCCGCTGGTCGCGGGCGGCCACCAAGAGCGCGAGCGGCGCGGCGGCACCGAGAACGTTCTTGGCATCGTCGGTTTCGGCGAGGCCTGTCGGTTGGCCACTGCCGAGGCGCCGGGTGGAATGGCCGGGACGACCGAACTGCGTGACCGGCTGGAGCGGCAGTTGCTGGACGTTCCTGGCGCCCGCCTGCATGGCCTGTTATCGGAGCGTGTCCCTGGTACGACCAATCTCGGCTTCGAGGGCGCGGACGGGCAGCTGGTCTTGATAGGGTTGGATCTCGAGGGCGTCTGCGTGTCGACAGGGGCGGCGTGCACTTCTGGCACGCTGGAACCGTCGCCGGTGATGCTGGCGTTGGGCCTGTCCCCGGCGCGCGCGCGCGAGGCGCTGCGTTTCAGTCTGGGTCGGTCCACGACTGCGGCTGAAGTGGATCGGGCGGCCGCCGTGACGGGGCAAGTCGTCAGTCGCGTCCGCGCGGCGACACCGGTGGCGATCAGGCCTTGACGTTTCAGGTCGGTTTCACTTCCTCGGGGCGGGCGAAGCCCCTATCATCGTTCGCCTTCATGTCGTCCCGCCCGCGCGTTGTCGTTGCCATGTCTGGTGGGGTGGATTCATCCACCGCCGCGGCGCTGCTGCACGCATCGGGTGTCGAGGTCGTGGGGGTGACGTTGAAGCTGTACAACGCCTCGGGCACATCGGCCAGCGCAGGGGGACGTTGTTGTAGCCCGCGCGACATCGACGATGCACGGGCGACTGCCGCGTCGCTGGGCTTTGCGCATTACGTTCTGGACGAAAGTGAAGCCTTTTCCCGTGCGGTCATAGACGATTTTCTCGGCGAGTACGCCAAGGGCCGCACGCCCAATCCCTGCGTGCGCTGCAACGAGCAGTTGAAGTTCGGCCCCCTGGTGCGGTTTGCGCGCGCCGTGGGAGCCTCGTCGTTGGCCACCGGGCACTATGCGCGCCTTGTTCCCGGCAGCGACGGCGTGCGCCTGTTGCGCGCGGTGGATCGCGAAAAGGACCAGGCGTATTTCCTGTTCGGCGTCCGGGTCGACGATCTGGCGTTCGTGCAGTTTCCCCTCGGGGATCTGAACAAGAGCCAGGTGCGGCAAGCCGCGCGGCGCCTGGGCCTGCCCAACTGTGACAAGCCCGATTCGCAGCAGATCTGCTTCATTCCCGACGGCGATCACAAGGCGTTCGTCGAAAGGCACGGCGCCGGCGGGCGGGCCGGCGACATCGTCGACGAATCAGGCGCGGTGATCGGCGAACACGCGGGCACGCACCATTTCACCATCGGGCAGCGCCGGGGTTTGCCGTCGGGCGGGGCCGACAAGCGATTCGTGTTGCGCATCGATCCTGCGACCGGCGCCGTGACGACCGGACCGCGCGATCGGCTGGGTCGCTGGGCAATGCACGTGGCGGACGTACGCTGGTTGCGCCCGCGTGTGCCGGGCGCTCCCCTGCGCTGTGACGTTCAGATTCGACACCATTCGACCGCGTGGCCAGCGACGGTGACTGATAGCGGGGTGTCCAGCACCGTGGGCGTCGAATTCGAGCAGCCCGTCGACGGGATCGCGCCTGGGCAAGCGGCGGTCTTCTACCAGGGCGACTGTGTTCTTGGGGGTGGCTGGATTGCGACGGAGGGCGCTAGTGATTTCCCCGCGGCACAGCCGCCCCGCTTGACCCCACCAGAAAATCAAAATCCACGCCTCGATCCGCTTGCATGACGTGGTCGACGTATAGCTTGGCGTAGCCGCGTGAAGCGTGCGGGGCAGGGGGCTGCCATGCGGCGCGCCGCCGGGCAAATTCGTCGTCGCTGACGTCCAGATGTAGTCGCCGTCCGTCGACGTCCAGTTCGATCATGTCGCCGTCCTGAACAAGGGCCAACGGGCCCCCGATCGCGGCCTCGGGGGCGGTGTGCAGGATGACGGTGCCGTAAGCCGTGCCGCTCATGCGGGCATCCGAGATGCGCACCATATCCGTGACCCCCGCGGCCAGTAGCCGCCGCGGCAGGGCAAAGTTGCCGACCTCGGGAAATCCCGGGAAGCCACGCGGGCCGCAATTCTTCAGGACCAGCACGCAGTCGGCGTCGATGTCGAGCGTCGGATCATCAATGCGCGCCTCGTAGTCGTCCATGTTCTCGAAGGTGACAGCGCGTCCGCGGTGCGTGAGCAGCGCCGGCGTGGCGGCGGATGGCTTGATGACAGCGCCCTGTGGGGACAGGTTGCCGGTCAGCACGGCGATTCCACCCTGTGGCTTGAACGGCCGCTCGAAGGGCCAGATCACGTCGCGGTTCCAGCACGACGAGTCCTTGACGTTGTCCCACAGGGTCTGGCCATTCACCGTCGGTGCGTCCTTGTGCAGCAGGTGCCCGATCTCCTTGAGTACGACGCCCAGTCCCCCGGCGTAGAAGAAGTCCTCCATCAGATATTTGCCCGACGGCATGAGGTTCAAAAGGCACGGAACGTCGCGGCCCAGGCGATCCCAGTCAGCAAGGGTCAGATCGACGCCCAGGCGCCCGGCGATGGCCAGCAGATGGACGACGGCGTTGGTCGAACCTCCGATGGCGCCGTTGGTGCGAATCGCGTTCTCGAAGGCCTGCCTGGTCAGAATTTTCGACATACGCAGATCCTCGTGGACCATCTGAACGATCCGACTGCCCGCCATGTGCGCCAGCACGTTGCGGCGGGAATCGGCGGCCGGAACCGTTGCGTTCGTCGGCAGGCCCATGCCCAGGGCCTCGACCATCGCGGCCATCGTCGACGCGGTTCCCATCGTCATGCACGTGCCAGGCGAGCGCGACATGCAGATCTCGGCCTCCAACAGGTCTGCGGGCGGCATGTCGTCGCGCGCGAGCCGTTCGCCAATCTTCCACAGGCTTGTCCCCGAGCCGATGTCCTCGCCGCGGAACTTGCCGTTCAACATGGCACCGCCCGACACGACGATGGTCGGCAGGTCGCAACTGGCGGCGCCCATCATCAGGGCCGGGGTCGTCTTGTCGCATCCGACCAGCAGCACCACACCGTCAAGCGGGTTGGCGCGAATTGATTCCTCGACGTCCATGCTGCACAGGTTTCGGAATAGCATCGTGGTCGGGCGCATCAACGTTTCGCCCAGGCTCATCACGGGAAACTCGAGAGGAAATCCCCCAGCCTCATACACACCGCGCTTGACCCGTTCCGCCAGAAGGCGGAAGTGGGCGTTGCACGGGGTCAGCTCGGACCAGGTATTACAGATGCCGATCACGGGGCGGCCGTCGAAGAGGTGATTCGGCAGCCCCTGGTTCCTCATCCAGCTGCGGTGGACCATTCCGGCGCGACCGGGGGCGCCAAACCAGGATGCACTTCGGTACTTGCCCCGGGGCGGCGTCTTGTTGTCGTCAGACATCAGGCGGACGATAGCAGATTCGGCGCTGCCGAACCCCGCGTGTACCGCCGCTGTGTACCGCCGCTAAGCCGCGCGGCCGGGCCCTTTGCGCGTCAGAAACAGCTCGTCGCTTTCGCGCCGTTCTCCAGTTTCGACAACGCGAAGGGCGTCCTGCCGTCGTAGGTCTTGTACGCGGCGAAGCGCCTCGGTCTTCGCGTGTGCGGACACGTACCTTGCGCGCGACGACGATGCGGCAACGGTGGCCGTGTCCACTGAACGCTTTGCGCTGGAGACCTCGGCAAGGGCGCGCGTGTGGGCGGACTCTGCCAGTTGCCAGTCCGCGGCGTTTGCACCACTTTTGCGCCTGTCCTGCCCGGCCGCTTGCTCGGCCGCCCGTAAGGCCGTTGCGGCGGCGTGGGCACGACGATTGGCGTCGGCCAGTTCGGTCAGCGTGCGCGTTTCGTGGTGCTCTTGCAATTTGACCACGGGATCGAGGCGCGTGCGCGGGCCCATCAACTGCCTCATCGGCCGTTCGCGCAGATCGCTTGAGGAAGTTTTTGCCGGGCCAGTCTTGCCGGGTCACGCGCGGTCGATCTCGCCGGAGATCGGGGAAAGCCCGCCGCTGCCCCATCAGTGCACGTCAAGATCCTGGCACGAAACTTGGTCCCGTCCTTGCTTTGTCCCTGGTACGAGGCAAAAACGTGGCAGACGGACTTTATGTAGCAATGGCGGGGGCCAGCGCCCGGGCAGAGCAATTGGAGTCGATCGCCGACAACCTGGCCAACGCTCAGTCCCCCGGCTTCAAAGCCTCGCGCCCCGCCTTCCAGGCCTTCCTGGCGAGTGCGGGTCAAACCGACAAGGTCTTCACGGCCGCCGTGGCAACCGGCATCGACATGAGCCCCGGCGAGACTGTCGTGACCGACAACCCGCTTGACGTGTTGCCTGACGGACCCGGTTTCCTGGCGGTCTCGACGGCACTGGGGCAGGTGGCCTACACCCGCAATGGTGAGTTGAAGGTGGGCGCCGGAAACGCGCTTGTGTCCGACAACCATCCCGTTCTGGGCGTCAACGGGCAGCCGATTACGATTCCGCAGTTTTCAACCGCGACCATCGCCAACGACGGTGCGGTGGTGGCCGACGGTCAGGTCATCGGTCAGATCGCCCAATTTGCACTTCAGGGCAACGTCAAGCGCATCGGCGGTTCGATCTATGCGCCGGGTCCCGGGGGCAGCGCGACCATGCTGCCCGGTGCAACGTTGAAGGTGGGCGAAATCGAAACCGGAAATTCGTCGCCGCTTGAGGCCACGGTCGCCATGATTTCAGCGCAGCGTCTTTTTGAATCGGCCATGCAGGCCATGACAACGATGCGCCGCCTCGACGACAAAGCGCTGGAGCTGGGCAAGGTTCGCTAAGGGTCTGCTAACGGAAGGAACACGCGATGTTGCGATCTCTATATACGGCAGCGACGGGCATGGAAGCCCAGCAACTCAAGATGGACGTGATCGCGCACAATCTGGCGAACGCCAGTACCACCGGTTTCAAACGGACCCGTCCCGAGTTCGAGGATCTGTTGTCGGAAACCCTTCAGACGGCGGGCGCGTCGTCGCCCAACGGGGGCTCGCAGCCGGCGCCGGTTCAAGTGGGCCTGGGCGTCAAGACGGTGGCGACCACGCGATCGTTCGCGCAAGGGGACATGATCAACACGCAGAATCCGATGGACCTTGCCATCGAGGGCGAGGGGTTCTTCAAGATTCAGCGTGAAAACGGGGATTTCGCCTATACCCGCGCAGGAAATTTTCGCCTGGACGCAACCGGTCGGCTACAGACGCAGCGGGGCGAACTGGTCGAGCCCAGCATCACGGTGCCACAGGAGACGACGGCCTTGACCATCACTTCGGACGGGAAGGTCCAGGCCAAGGTGCCCTCTCGTGAAGAGCCGGTCGAACTGGGCACGTTGGAACTGGTGCAATTCACCAACCCGGGCGGACTGGAAAGCGTCGGCGACAATTTGTTGGTGGCCACGGTCGCCAGCGGCGAGCCCATCATGGTGCGCCCGAACGAGCAGGGCGCCGGCCGCATCACGCAGGGCTTTCTCGAAGGTGCCAACGTCAAGGCGGTCGAGGAAATGATCGACATGATCACCACCCAGCGCGCCTACGAGATGAATTCGAAGGTCATCCAAAGCGCGGACCAGATGCTGCAGCGCCTGACGAATCTGCGGTGAATGTCGTGAACGTCCTGCCAGCCACATTGTTCGTCCTGGCGCTCGCCGCGTCGTCGGTGGCGCTTGCTGGCCCGGCGGTCCCGGCGTCGGTGCAGGCGGCCCTCGAGGCCGCGACGACGATTCCCGAAGCGCGCGTCGATGTGATCGGCTTTGCACCGAAGGTTCAGCCCGGCTGTCGCGCCGAATACGCCGAGATTGGCCGTCCCCTTGAAGGATCGGGCCGCGTTGCCGTAAAGCTGACTGGACAGCTGGTCGGCGGCGCACCCTGTACGGGATGGGCCTGGGCGACGGTGCGCGTCTTTGCGCCGGTGCTGGTGGCGACGCGGGCCCTGCGGCAGGGGGAATCTCTGGACGCCGCCACAGAGCGGGTCGAACGCGAGATCCCGGCGGGGCGCAAGGTTCTGGCTTCTGCGTCGGGCGTGACGACGGCGCGAGCGATCGTACGCGGGGCGGTCATCGAAGCGGCCTTCACGCGCAGCACCGGCCCGCAGGCGGGCGCGCCCATAAAGGTGGTGGTCGCCCTGGGTTCCGTGCAGGTCGAGCAAACCGGTCGCTGGGCGGCATGTGGCAAGGACCGTGCGTGCGCGGTTCTGCCGTCGGGCAAGCATGTGGAGGGCACCTTGGTCGACGGTCGCCTGTTGGTGACGCTGCCATGAAGTGTCTTGTGCGGGCCGCGATTCTGACGTGTGGCCTGGCTTCTGCCGCCTGCGGTCCCGCCCACGTGAATAACTATGTTCCGAAGAAGCGCACGTACGATCCGGCTGTGACGACAGCGCGTGAGGACGGCGCGATGTCGCCGGGCAGTCTGTGGCATGACGGACGTCCGGCATCGATGCTGTTCACCGACGCGCGGGCGTTGCGCGTGAACGATCTGGTCGTCATCAAGATCGAGGAAGTGGCCGATGCGCACCGGCGGGCGGACACCAATCTCGATCGGGATTCGTCGTCAGCGGCGCAGGTCGATGCCTTCTTGGGCCTGCTTTCGAAATTGCGCGGCACCGGCATCGATCCGCAGCTGAAGGTGGGCGGCAGCAGCAAGACCACGTTCAAGGGCAACGGCGACACTGCCCGAAGCGAGTATCTGACGGCCACGGTGCCGGCGACGGTCCGCAAGGTGCTTCCCAACGGTAACCTGTTCGTCGAGGGTCACCGGGTCATCCTGGTCAACGCCGAGGAGCAGCATTTCTATATTTCGGGTGTGGTCCGTCCGATCGATATCGATCAAGAGAACAGCATCAAAAGTTCCATGGTCGCCGACGCCGAAATTGAATTCGTCGGACGGGGTGTCTTGACCGACAACCAGCGGCAGGGCTGGTTCTCGCGCTACCTGGGGTGGATATGGCCATTCTGACGATGAAACATCGGGTCCGGCACGCATTCGGCCTTGTGGCCCTTGTCTTCTTGACCGGCCAGGCGGTCGCCGCGCCGGTGCGGCTCAAAGAACTGGTCGACGTGCAGGGCGTGCGTGAAAACGCGCTGTACGGATACGGATTGGTGGTCGGCCTGTCCGGGACCGGCGACACGGAGCGCGTCTTCTTCACGTCACAATCGATCAGCGGCATGCTGGGGCGACTGGGCATTCGCATCGATCCCAAGGAGGTCCGCGTTCGCAACGTGGCCGCCGTCATGGTCACGGCGAAACTACCGTCCTTCGCGCGGCCTGGGTCGACCATCGACGTTCACGTGGCCTCCGTAGGAAACGCGCGATCGCTGTCGGGCGGCGTTTTGCTGGTCAGTCCGTTGACGGGACCCGACGGGCAGGTGTACGCCCTGGCGCAGGGGCCGCTGACGACGGGCGGCTTTGACGTGATGGCCCTTGGCTCGCGTCTACAGAAGAATCAGCCAACGTCCGGCGTGATTTCGGGCGGCGCCACCATCGAACGTTCGGTCACGCTGAACCTCGAAACCATGCCCATCGTGCTGGGCCTCAAACACCCCGATTTTACGACCGCCCAGCGGATTGCCGAGGTGGTCAACGCCGCGCTTGCCGAGGACATCGCCCACGCGGTCGATGGCGCGGCGATCTCGGTCAAAGTGCCCGCCGCTTTCAAGGGCAAGACCGTCGGATTGTTGTCGCAGATCGAAGCCCTGGAGGTCGAGGCCGATCAAAAGGCGCGCATCGTGATCAGTGAGCGGACGGGCACCATCGTCGCGGGTGAACGGGTGCGCATCCGGCCGGTGGCGGTGGCCCACGGCGGTCTTTCCATCTCGGTCACGCAGACGCCCCTTATTTCGCAGCCTGGGGCCTTTTCGCGCGGGGTGACAGCAACCGCCCGGGTCGCCAGTCTGGCGGCCAAGGAACTGGGCGGCGCCGCCGTGGCGTTGCCGGCGACGTCGTCAGTCGAGGATCTGGTGAAGGCCCTCAATCTTTTGGGCGCGACGCCCCGCGATCTCATTTCAATTATGCAGGCGCTGAAGGCCCAGGGCGCCTTCGACGCCGACCTTGAGGTCCTGTGATGAGCGGCGTGCGTTCGACCAAGGAGGCGTGCCAGGCCATCGAGTCCACGCTGATGCGTCAGCTTCTTCAGGCAAGCGGTGCTTTCAAAGCCGGCGAAAGCAGCGGTGGCCAGATTCGGGCGGATATGTTCGTGGAAGCTTTGGCTGACGCCGTGGCGAAGACGGGCGGTCTTGGCGTCGCGAAAATGATTGAGAAGTCACTGGGCGGTCTGAATGCGGCCGAAGACGACGCGCGCGACGCCCAGATCCTGCAGGATCCCGGAACCAAGGGGTCGCGAGAGGAACCGGTGGGGCAGGTGTCGAGCCCGTTTGGCCCGCGCAAAGATCCCGTCGATGGTACGCCCAGCTACCACACCGGAATCGACCTGGCGGTGCCCGAGGGAATGCCGGTCCACGCTGCTGCAGGCGGGGTCGTGAAGGCCGCCGGATCGCGCGGGGCGTACGGCCAGGCGGTCGAAATCGACCACGGCAACGGCCTGTCGACCCTGTACGGTCACAACTCTCAAGTGTCGGTAAAGACCGGGGAAACCGTCGAGGCGGGGCAGGTAATTGCCAAGGCGGGCGCAACCGGCAAGGCGACGGGACCGCACGTGCATTTCGAGGTGCGAAAGGGCGATCATCCAATTAATCCGCAGCGTGCCCTTAACGCCTACGGAATTCGTGCCGAAGACTCTATTGCGGGAACACCGCGGACTCCCAAGAGGAGGAACGCGCCATGAAGATAAACAACGACAAGTCAGTATCAAACGTCGAAAGGGGTTCGACCCCGGCCTCCGAGACGGGCGCAGCGCCGCCGCGTGCGGACCGCGTCAGTCTTGAGGAAAGCCAGAAGGTGGCACAGGCGGTGGACGTGGCTCGCAACGCGGCGAGCGGTTCGCGCGCCCTGCGCCTGCGGCAAATCGAGGATGCCGTGCGCAGTGGCGGCTACCGGCCAAATCCCAGCCGCGTGGCGGACGAAATCCTGGCGGCAGCCGAGATCGAACTGCGTTTGCGGGCCATATCCGGGTAACAGACGACAGGACGACATGGATAACATTGAGCGCGCGATCGCCACGTCCCAACGCCTCAAGGCGGCGCTCGACGCGGAAGTGGTCCGTGCGCAGGGCGAGCGGATTCTGTTGCGCAAATTCGACGTGGAAGGTCTGCTGGCGCGGGCCACCATGCGCGGCGAATTCAACGCCGAGGTTCTGCGGCTTGAACAGCAACTGGCCCAGCATCTGAAAGATGCCGGAAGCGAACTGGGTCTTTCGGAGGTCACACTGGAGACGCTGGCCCGCAAGGCGCCCGCGGAGACCGCGATCTTGCGTGAAGCGTTGGCCGAGGTGCGTGCCTTGGCGGGCGCACTTTCGGAGTTGGACGATTTGAACCGCCGGCTGGCCCAGCGGGCCACCGCGTGTGTACGTGGGTACCTGAGCGCGGTCACCGGCTCCTCGGCGGGCTATGACAAGCGCGGCACCGCTCCGGCGGTGACAGCCTCGACGTTTTCGGGGAGGGCCTGACGTGGCGGCGGATCTCATCAGCCTGCTGGGCCAAGCGTCGAACAGCCTGGGGGTCATCCGTGCCACCACGGCCACGGCAGGGCATAACGTCGAGAACGCGAATACGCCCGGATATTCTCGGCAACGGGTCGAGCCCGAGACCCAGGGCGCGACCTATCTTGGCCCCGGGGCGTACCTGGGTCGCGGCGCCATGCTGGGCGGAATCACGCAAAGCCGTGATGTTTTTCTTGAGCGACAGATCCCCGCCGCGCTGAGCTCGCAGGCGCAGCACTCGGCGGAAAGCACTGCGCTTGACTCCATAGGCGCGCTGAACACCGACGCCGGTGCGGGCCTCGGCGATGCGATATCCGGGTTCTATTCCAGTCTGCGCGAGCTGGCGCAGAATCCGGGGGATCGCAGCCTGCGCACAGGCGTGATCGGCAGCGCCAAGCAACTGGCCAGTGCCTTTGCCACCGTCGGAAATTCCATCGAGGCAGCGCGCACCGGCATCGACACCAAGTTTGCTTCCAACGTCGACGAGGTGAACAGCACGGCGGCCAAGATTGCCACCTTGAACGTGGACATCGCCATGGCGCGTGCGCGCGGGGCTGAGCCGAACGATCTTCTCGACCAGCGTCTCAAGGCGCGCGACCGTTTGGCCGTTCTGACCGGCGCGTCGCCCGTGCCCGACGACAAGGGCAACATTTCCATGGTGCTGCCGAACGGCATCGCCCTGGTCAGCGGGGCGAAGTCGGTAAGGCTGTCGACAATCGCTGATCCGGCCAACGACGGCCACCTGTCCCTTCAGATTACGCGCATCGGCGCCTCGACGCCGGACGGGTTTGTGGGCCTCAACAATCTCGGCGGCGAGATTCGCGGCCTGATGGACGCCCGCGATGTCGGGTTGAAGCAGACCCTGACGGCCATCGACACCATGGCTTTCGATATGGGCACGGCCGTGAATGCGCAGAACCGCGCTGGGTTCGGTCTGGACGGGGCGCCTGGCGGCGACATCTTCACACTCAGTGTCACGGCGGCGGGCGCATCGCGTACCATCGTCGTGGATGCGGGGCTGCTGGCGAATTCGTCTCGTATCGGGGCGGCGTCGTCGGCGGCAACCTTGCCCGGAGACGCTTCGAACTTGAATGCCGTCATCGCGACCGACCGGCTGCCGCTGTCCGGCGGGGGCGACGTCTCGGCGACGCTTGCCGCGATCATCGGCAGCTTCGGGACGGCGGCCCGATCGGCCAAGGCGATGGCCGAGCAGGACAAGGGGATTGCCGACCATCTCAGCGCCTTGCGAGAATCGGCTTCGGGGGTTTCGATCGACGAGGAAATGATTTCCATGACCCAGGCCCAGCGTGCGTTCGAGGCGGTCACCAAAATGATTGGCGTCACGGATTCCCTTCTGGGCACCTTGCTGGCCCTGCCGGTGGGAACGCCCTGAACATGCGTGTCACCGACCGGATGATCTTCGATTCAGCGGCCGAGCGTACGCTGCGGGCGCGGGAGGAGGCCGAGCAGGCGACTCAGGAAGTCACGACCGGACGGCGCGTGGTGCACCCCGGCGACGATCCGGCCGCCGCCGCCTTGATGTCGACGCAGAAGATGGCGGCGGATCGTGCGGATTCCATCGCCAAGACCACCAGTCGCGCCAGCGACGAACTTCAAAGCGCCTACGATGCCCTCAATGGCCTCAACGAGGTGTTCAGCCGCGCCAAGGAACTGGCCGTCCAATTTGGCAACGACACCTATGACGCGGGCGCGCGGGCCACGGGGGCACCCGAGGTCGACAGTTTGTTTCGCGAAGCCGTCAGTTTGTTGAATAGCCAGATGGGCGATCGCTATATCTTCGGCGGCAACAAGGACGCCGCACCGCCCTTCGATGCGGCCGGAAACTACGGCGGTGACGCCGGGCTTCGTCAGATCGAAATTGCCCCGGGGATTCTCGAACCGGTGTCGGTTCGCGCCGATGTTGTCGCCAAGGGGGTGGGCGGGGGAACTGATGTCCTGGCCACCCTGACCTCGCTGGCGACGGCCATGCGCAACAACGACGGCAATGCGATTCGTTCGTCGCTGACCCAGTTCGACGGCAGCATCCACCAGCTTAGCCTGGCGACGGCGCAGGTCAGCAGCACGGTCGAGACATTGCAGACAGCCCAGACGGTCAGCAGGGCCGCCAAGACCAGCGCGGAGACGGAAATCGCAGCGCTGGGTGACGCCGATATCGTGCAGGCATCGAGTCGCCTGGCGCTGGCGAATCATGCCTTGGAAGCGGCGCTGACGGCATCGGCGAAGTCGTTCCAGCTGTCCCTGTTGAACAAACTTTAGGGACGAGTTGTAGGGGCCAGAATGGACGGCGACGAAGCTCGGCGCTATCGTCGAGCGGCCGTTGACTTCGTCATTCCCCAACCCCGGCGCCCCGAATAGCGACACGTTGCACGCGCTTGAGGCCAAGGGCCTGTGGCGGCAGGGGCAACCGCTGCGGCTGCATCTCGGGTGCGGCGAACAGCGCCTCGACGGGTATATCGGGATTGATTTTCCACCTGGCGAACACAACGTCATGAAGGTTCAGGCGGACTTCTTTGCCGACGTCGGGCGTCTGCATTTTCCACCGGGCAGCGTGGACGAGGTTCGCTCCCACCACATGTTCGAGCACTTCAGCCGGGTCAGCGCGCTGGCGCTGCTGCTGCGCTGGCACACCTGGCTGCGGCCAGGGGGCCGCGTGCATATCGAGACCCCCGATTTGCTGGGCAGTGCGCGGACGTTGGCGTCGTCGGCGCCCCTGCGGGTCAAAATGGGTGTGGTTCGCCACCTGGCGGGGGATCAGGCGGACGCCTGGGCGTATCACGTGGATCATTGGTTTCCGGAGCGCTTCGAGCACACCCTTGGCCGGCTGGGATTTGGCGGTATCGAGGTGCGGACGTCCAGTTGGTCAAACGAGCCGTTCCTGTCCAACGTCGACGTCATCGCCACGAAGGATCGAGATCTGTCCCCGGACGACCTTCTGGCGCGCGCGGACGAATTGTTGGAGGAAAGCACCGTCGGTCCGGGCGAGCGGCGAACCTGGGAGGTGTGGCGACAGCAGCTGCGGGATGTTCTGCTGGGCGGGCAAGGCGGGCCGCAGTTGGCCAACACAACGCCCGTGCGCGCGAGGCCGGTCGAGAGCGTCGTGGAGCAACTGGCGGCGGTTCTGGGTGTTTCGGCGACGCCCGGGCCGATGCCCGATCTGAACCAGCAGGCGCGCGATCGCTGGGTCGCTGCCAAGGCGCGTTCTGTGCCGGGTGGCGCGCGCGTTCTGGACGTCGGCGCTGGCACCTGTCCGTATCGACCGCTGTTTGCCCATTGCGATTACAAGACGCACGATTTCAAGCGGTACGAAGGCGTGAAGCTGGGCGGCACCGCTGAATATGGCCAGATCGACTATGCCTCGGACATTAGTGGAATTCCCGTCGCTGATGAATCGTTCGACGTCGTGTTGTGTACCGAGGTGCTGGAGCATGTCCCCGAACCCATCGCGGCGATTCGCGAGCTGACGAGAATCCTGAAGACCGGCGGACGCCTTCTGTTGACGGCGCCGCTTGGCAGCGGCCTGCACCAGTTGCCATATCACTTCTATGGCGGCTACACGCCCGCGTGGTACCAGTACGTCGCCGCCCGGTACGGCCTGGACGTTGTCGAGATTTCACCGAACGGGGGCTTCTTCAGATTGCTGGCGCAAGAAACGGCGCGTGTCGCCTGGCGCCTGCCTCAACACCGTCATCTGCACGGGAACCACGTCGCCGTGATCGAGCGATTGTTTGGCGAGGTGCTGCCGCACTTTTTGGCCGCGCTCGATGACAAGTGTTTCCTGGATGAATTTACGGCCGGGTATCAGGTCGAACTGGTCAAGCCCGCAAGTGGCCGGCGGACGACGGTCGGCGTGCTGTTCAGCCGCGATCGCCCCTTGCAACTGGACGCAACACTGCGGTCATTCTTTCTTCACGCCCGCGACCCTGGATCTGTTCGGTTAAACGTCTTGTACACGACCTCCAGCGCCGACGTCGAGCTGGCCTATGGCACCGTCGCCAGTGAATACCCCGGCGTAACCTTCGTGCGGGAGACGCGCTTCAAGGACGATGTCATGGCCCTGCTCGATGGGGCGCAGGAGATTCTTTTCCTGGTCGACGACAACATCTTCGTGGCACCGTTTTCGGTTCGAGATGCCAGCGCGGCGCTGCTTGCGCACCGGGATGCCCTCGGGTTTTCGTTTCGCCTGGGGCGCAACACGACCTATTGCTACATGCTGGACAAGCAGCAACGGTTGCCCGACTTCGACGAAGGTCCCGGGGGTGTACTGCGGTTTTCCTGGTGCGACGCCGACCATGACTTCGGTTATCCGCTGGAATTGTCGAGCTCGCTGTACCGCGCGGCCGACTTGCGGGAGGTTCTGGCGGAAGTTGCGTTTTCGAATCCAAGCACACTTGAGGCTGGCCTTGCGCGGCGGGCTTCGCTGTTCAGCAAGTCCCGGCCGACGCTGTTGTGTGGGGCGACGTCGGCCACCTTCTGCGCCCCGGTGAATCGCGTTCAGACGACGTTTGTTCTGAACCGGGCCGGCGCGGATGCGGGGCACACGGCCCCCGCGCTGCTGGAACGATACCAGCGTGGCGATCGACTGGACGTTGCGTCCTACGCCGGTTTCGTGCCAAGGGCGTGTCACGAAGAAGTGGAATTGCGCTTTGCCGGGCAGGCGACCCTGGCATCACCGACCGTGCCGGGCGATGCGTTCGATAGCTACGAAAATCGGCTGGCTGCGGCCGAACGGACATTTTCGGGCGGGCAGCATGTCGAGGCCATCGCCTTGATCGAAGAGTTTTTGAAACGTTCTCCCGATCACAGCGTCGCCAAGAACGATCTGGCGGTGATGCTTCACGCGGCCGGTCGCAGTGATGAGGCGCTGACCCTGTTGAGGGAGGTCATCGCGCGATCGCCGGCACTGACCCAGGCGCGCAAGAATCTGGGTGCCGTTCTGCTGGCGTGTGGCGAGCCGCAGGCCGCGCTGCGCGCGCTGGAACCTGCGTTGCTTTCGAATCCGCGCGACGCCGAGACCTTGCTGTTGCTGGGTGACGTCAGCCGGGCACTGGGACGACCCGGCGACGCGCGCCAGTTTTTTGAAAGCGTGCTGGCCATTGATCAGGGCAACCAGGAGGCCCGGACTGCCTTGACGGATCTCGGTGGCGGTGGTTCCGCGGGTCAGCCGCGATGACCGGCCCGGACCGGGGCGCGCTGCCACCGGCCGTGTCGGTGATCATTCCTTGCTACAAGCAGGCGCACTACCTGGCCGAGGCCGTGCGTTCCGTGGTGGACCAGACCTTCGACGACTGGGAATGCATCGTCGTCGACGACGGAAGTCCCGATGATACGGCGGCCGTTGCGACCGCATTGATCGAGGCCAACCCGGGACGTCCCATCCGTCTGCTGCGTCAGCAGAATCAGGGTCTGTCGGGCGCCCGCAATGCCGGCATTCGCGCCGCGCGTGGACGCTACATCCTGCCGCTGGACGCTGATGATCGACTGGCACCGACGATGCTGGCCAAGACGGCCGCGGTGCTTGAGGGCGATCCCGGCTGCTCGATTGTCTATACGCACATTCAGGTCTTTGGCGTCGAGCAGGGCGTCTGGGAAATGAAAGACTTCGTCTTGCCGTCGACGATGCTGGCCGACACCATCGGATATTGCTCGCTGTACCGTCGCTGCGTCTGGGAGCGTGTTGGCGGATATCAGACCAACCTCGATTCCTACGAAGACTGGAATTTCTGGATAGGGGCGTTGCGCCTTGGGTTCCGCGGAACGTTGGTGCCCGAGCCCTTGTTCTGTTACCGGCGTGCCACAGAAAGCATGGTCACGCGGGCGGCACAGTTTCGCGATCGGCTGACCGCGCGCATCGTGCTGAATCATCCGGACGTCTATCCGCCGGAACGACAGGGCGAGGCCCGCGCCTTGCTCGCTCCACTGGGCCTGGCGGGCGAGGGCGCCGCGGCGGGCCCGGCGGGGGGCCCCGTGCGCGAGCCACCTGGCCCATACCCGACCGTGTCTGTGATCCTGCCGACCTACAATCGCCGCATCCTTCTTGATCGCGCCGTGCGCAGTGTCCTGGCGCAGACCTTCCAGGATTTCGAGATCATCGTGGTCAATGACGGGGGCGATTCGCCCGCCGACTGGCTGGCTGCCGTCGATGTTGGTGGGAAAGTTCAACTGATCAATCTGGCGCAATCCCGCGGCCCGGCCGCTGCGCGAAACGCGGGCCTGCGGCTTGCGCGGGGGCGGCTCATAGCCTATCTGGACGACGACGATCTTTACGACCCTGAGCACCTCGAGACCTTGGTGAGGGCCCTCGAAGTTTCGGACGCGCCCATGGTCTACAGCCGGGCCCGGCGGGTTTACCAGCATCGCGTCGGTGATGAAACTCAGGTAACGGGGGAAGACACGCCGTTCGAAGTCGACTTCGATGCGACCGTTCTGCTGGCGACCAATTACATACCGGTGGTGACGGTGATGCACCGTCGCTCCTTGCTGGATGGCTCGGGTTTCGACGAAACCTTGCCGCTGTTGGAAACGTGGGATCTGTGGATTCGTCTGTCGCGGAGTCATGGTTTTGTGCACTTGCCCCGCGTGACTTGCCAGTTTGCCGAATGGACCGACCACAGCGGTCTTGCGGGACAGCGGCGGGCGCTGGCGGCCTGGTGCATGCGACGCATTCGGCGCGTTCACCCCGAGGCGCCGGCGGTGAATCAGTACGAGGAGCAACTGCGCACGGTTGAGGCCTTGGTCGCCGAGGGCATGGTGCCGGCAGCGGTTGCCCGGATGGAAGCCTACGTCGCCGCGGTGCCCACGGACGGACGCGGCCATGGCGATCTGGGGGTGCTTTACAACATGCTGGGACGAACCACCGACGCAGTGGTTGTCTTGCTGAGGGCCATCGATCTGGATGGGCAGAACCCCGGCCATCGTCGCAACTTGGCAGCGGTTCACCTTCAGGCGGGCCGTGTGCAGGACGCGATGAAGGCCCTCGAAGAGGTCCTGGCCCGCGATCCACGCGACGTAGAGGCCCTGCTGATGATCGGGGACGCCAGCGCCGGTCTGGGTAAAGCACGGGACGCCGCCGACCTTTACCACCTCGTCCTGAAGATCGACCCCATGAACGCCGAGGCCGCGCAGCGGTTGGCGGGCCTGCGTTAGCGGCCAAGCAGGCCGCGCGCCTTCGCAAAGATCCGCCGGGCTTTCGTGACGACCGCGTTGCGCCGTGGGAGGATGCGTGTTGGAAAGCCATGAGATTTGCTGTCGCCATCGCATCCGTGCCCCAGTCGCCCCACAGCTTGGCCTTTCGCGAGGTGGCCGAAACGCTGCAATTCGCCCTTACCAGGCTTGGGCACGAAGCGCTGTTGCTGACGGACACGTTGCAGGCCGTTGGCCACCGCTCGATTGTTTTGGGCGCGAACGTGCTGGCAGCCGCCGGATTGCGCCCGCCCGACGACGCCATCATCTACAACCTCGAACAGGTCGAGACCGGCTCGCCCTGGTTTGGCCCCGAAATGCTGGCGCTGCTTCGCCGCCACATCGTCTGGGACTACAGCCAGGCCAACATCGCCAGGCTGCAGGCACTGGGTCTGCCGCGGCCCACGCACGTCCCCGTCGGATACGCGCCTGTTCTGACCCGCATCCAGCCCCTTGGCCCGCCTGATATCGACGTGCTGTTTTATGGCTCGATGAACGAACGGCGCAGCGCCATCGTCGAGGCCTTACGCGCCGCCGGTGCGCAGGTCGAGGTGGCCTTTGGTGTGTACGGGGCGGAGCGGGACGCCCTGATTGCCCGTTCCAAGGTGGTGCTGAACGTGCACTTCTACGACGCGAAGGTTTTCGAGATCGTCCGCGTGTCGTACCTGCTGGCGAACCGACGCGCCGTTGTGTCTGAGCGCGGCGCGAACGCCGACGACGAGCGCCCCTTCGAAGGGGCGGTGGCCTTCGCCGCCTACGACAAACTCGTGGCCACCTGCCTCGATCTGCTGGCCCGTCCGGCTGAACGTGCGCGTCTGGCCGAGGCAGGTTTTGCGCGCATGTCGGCAATTCCGATGGACCGCTACGTGGAAGGCGCCATTGCCGCCATTGCCGCCATTGCCGCCATTGCTGCCGACAAACCAGCGCTCGCTCAACGCACCAGTGCGCCGCCCGGGCCCGTGCCGGCCTACTACTTGTTCGACCGCCCCGAGGTCGTGGCGGCAGTATTGCCCCGGGGCAAACGCATTTTGGACATCGGCTGTGCGGCGGGTGCGATGGGGGCCTCGATGTTGGCGCAAGGGGCCGAGGAGGTCGTCGGGCTCGAATTTCACCGCCCGGCGGCGACCCTGGCGCGCATGAAGCTATCCGCGGTCATCTGCACCGACGTCAGTGCTTTGCCCTCGCTGCCGTATCCACCAGGTTACTTCGACTGCATCACCTTCGCAGACGTTCTCGAACATTTGGCCAACCCCGACTCTGTCCTGCGGCACCTGCGGCAGTACCTTGCGGCCGACGGCACGATTGTCTGCTCGATCCCGAATGTGCGACACGAATCGGTGTTGCTGCCTTTGCTGGTAAGTGGGCGGTGGGACTACGTCGACGCCGGGATTCTCGATCGCACGCACCTGCGTTTCTTTACCTACCAGTCGGCCATGAAGTTGCTGGCGGATGCCGGCTTCACGGTCATTGCGCCGGTCCAGGGCGTCCGGTCGTCGCCGTCGCCGCAACTGAATGACCTGTCGCGGGTCGTCGAGGCAATGGGGGGCAACGCCGACCATTTCAGAATGGAGGCGACGACAATCCAGTTCCTGCTGACAGGATCTATTTCCGACGCTGCGATGCGTGTAGCAAAAGGACCAGGCATGCCCAACCTGTGGCGGGGCTCTCGGGCGGTCCGGGTCTTGTTGGTGCCGCGCCTTTTTGACCCCAACGATCCGTGGCTTGCGATCCTGCGGGCCTTGTTGCTTGGCGCAGGCGCAGATCCCGCAGTGACCATCGGCCTTGCGCTTCCGGCTGAGGCGCTCGCGGCACCGCCGGCGGCTCTTGCGAATGTCGGTGACGGTCTGCCCGGGGACAGTCCCGCTGATTTGTTGTTGCTTGAGGCCCCCGAGGACCAGTCCGCCTGGGACAGACTGTTTGCGGCGTCGTCCATGGTCGTGACCACCGGGGCCGATGCAAATCTTGGCGACAGCGCGAAGCGCGTAGGTACGGACATAGAAGACGGTCGCGCACTTCTTCGCTGACACCCGCTGGTCGCACGTCCGTCGGGCGTCTTATCGACTTGGGACAGCGTGACGAAGCCCCTACCGAAGACCAAATGTGCACCGGCACGATTGGTCCGGGCACGCGGCCTGAGATCCGTTTTCAGGGCGTGTGTGGCAAGGAGGATTAAATGTCGCTCTCGATACGCACGAACATGGGCTCGCTCATGGCGCAGCAAGATCTGTACGCCGCGCAGGCGAGCGTCGATTCGTCGCTGTCGAGACTGTCCTCGGGTTACCGGCTGACGAGGGCCGGTGACGATCCCGCTGCATCCGGTATTGCCGCCAATCTCAAGGCGCAGACAGCTAGTTACAGCCAGGCCATTCGAAACGCACAGGACGCCCTCGGCCTTGTCACCACGGCCGAAGGGGGCATGAGCCAGATAGAAAACATAATCGTCCGCATCCGAGAGCTGGCGATGCAGGCCGCCTCCGATGGCCTTACGGATCCTGATCGGACCCGCTTCATCCAACCCGAGAAGGACGGTCTGGTTATTGAAATCGCCCGTCTGGCCGCGGCAACTGAATACAACGGCATCGCGGTCATGCAGGGCGGCAGTCACACATTTCAAATCGGCATTCGGGCGAATACCGCCGTGGATCAGCTCGTTGTTAAAACATTTGACGCGTCGGACACAGGACTTGGTCTGGTGGGATTGAATCTCACCGACGCAAGCGGCGCCGCGAATGCTTTGATTACGCTTGACCAGGCAATGGACAGGCTGTCGAGCTGTCGGGCGGAAAATTCGACCGCGGCCAGTCGGCTCGCGCACGCCATTTCCGGTCTTCAGAGTAGCTTCGTGACTGTGTCGGGCGGTGAGGGCGGTATGCGGGACGTCGATGTCGCCGCCGAGTCGGCGCACCTGCTGCGCGCCCAGGTCCTCCTGGCGGCGGGGGTTTCTACCTTGGCGCAGGCCAATCAGACCGGTCGTGTTGCGCTCAGACTGCTCGGCCGCTGAGGCCTCGAGCAAGGCGCGGGGAGGGGCCGTGTGTGGCCGATGCCTACCTGGGCCGACTTCGGCGCGTGGGATTGGCGTCGTCCCCGTTGTCTACCGTCGGTGACGGCAATGACTTGGCCCCCTTATCGGCCGGGCCGTCCGTGTCGAAAACCTAACTGAAGGCGGACACGGCGTCCGCCGGGCCAACGGAAGATGGCCCAGTACAAATGGGCGGGCTGCCCGCCGTCAGGAGAATCATCATGTCACTCTCTATTCGGACAAACGTCAGCTCGCTGAATGCCCAGAAGAACCTGTATTCGACCCAGATGAGCCTCGATTCGTCGCTGGCCAAGCTGTCGTCGGGTTATCGCATCGCCAAGGCGGGCGACGATCCGGCTGGCAACGGCGTGGCGTCGAACCTGAACGCCCACATCGCCAGCTACAGCCAGGCCATCAGGAACGCGCAGGACGGCCTGTGGCTGAGCCAGGTCGCCGAGGGCGGTATGACCGAGATCCAGGGCATGGTGACCCGCCTTCGCGAGCTCGCGATGCAGGCCGCCTCTGACGGTGTTTCGAACACCGAGCGCGCCTACATCAACACCGAGAAGACGGGCCTCCTGCTTGAAATCGACCGCATCGCGAACTCGACTGAATACAATGGCGTCAAGGTCCTGGACGGCAGCTCGACCTCCCACACCTTCCAGATCGGCATCCGGGCGACGGTCGCCAACGACCAGCTGACGGTGACCACGTTCACCGCTCTAACCACCGCCCTTGGCACCACCGGCGGATCCGCGGCCATCTCCACGCTCGACTTCACGACCAACGCCGTCGCGACGACGGCCGCCAACCTGGGCAGCATCGACAGCGCCCTCAACGATCTGTCGAGCCGCCGGGCCTCCAACTCGATGTCGGGCGAACGTCTGAACCACGCCATCGCGGTGTTGCAGTCCACCTTCGTGAACGTCTCTGAGGCCTACGGTCGCATCAAGGACGTGGACGTTGCCGAGGAATCCTCGAAACTGACCAGGAATCAGATTCTGATGCAGGCGGGTGTCTCGACCTTGGCCCAGTCCAATCAGATTCCGCAGCTCGCACTCAAGCTGCTTGGCTA
>JANXXE010000183.1 GCA_025350815.1 Myxococcales bacterium
CGCCATACAGCTCGAACACGATCGGACCCGTCGGCTCGAAGCCGTAGCGAGCGACATAGCGGCCGTAAGTCTCCTCCAGGAACGGGGCCACGATGGTGTCCAGCGCCACGCGCGTGCGCGGTTCGATCCGGAAACGGAAATGCTCAGTTGCCACGGTGACGTAGCGGGCGGGGATGACTTTTTCGAGGAGATTCAGCAGATTGAAAGTGCGCACGTTGTAGGGATCGCGCTGCCAGGCGCGGCGCAGGATCGGCAGTCCCTCGGTTTCTTCACCCAGGCGCAGCAGAGTCGTCCCCAGGGAGGCAAGGCAGCCCGCGTGTTGCCCGTTCTGCCCGACACCGTCGGTGGCCACGATGCGCGCGTCGGCGTAGCGGCGGTGGCGGACCAGGGCCTCGGCTGTGCGCGCGAAGAAGTCGCCGTCGCCGGGGCGCACGCGCAGGCGCGCTTGTCTTTCCCGGTCGTAGGCGGCGCGATCCTCCAGCAGCAGCGCGCGACTGGCCGCCAGCCAAGCCGCGTTCGCGTCACGCGGATTGGTTGTGCGCAGCCGCGTGACAAGCGACGCCGCGAGATCGAATTCTTCGGCGTCGAGCGCAATTTCCGCGGACACCGCCAGCGCGTCGGCGTGCACGGGGTTCACGGCCAGCGCCGCCTGCAGTTCTCGCTCGGCCGAGACGGTGTCGTAACCCTGGTCCAGCAACGCGCGCGCCAGGCCGACGTGCGCGTCGGGGTTTTGTGGATCCTGCTTCAGCACGTCGCGGAAGGACAGTGCGGCGTTGTCGGCGGCGTGCTTCTCAAGAAACAACGCCCCCCATTCCAGGTTTCCCTCGGTTGCGCGCCCATCCGACGCCACCGCCGCGCGCAGGGTGGCGTTGGCGTCGTCCCAATTGTTGTCGAATCGCAAGATGGTCGCCAGCGCCAGCAACCCCGCAGCGTCCCTGTGGCTGAGGCGGCCCATCTTGTCGTCCAGCCGGGTCCGCTCGATGAGGGCGCGCGCGGTGTCCCTGTCACCAACTGCGTCGACGACGCGCACCAGTTGGGCCCGCAACGGCAGATCGCCCGGGTTCCTAACCGTCGCCTGTTCCAGCCGCTCGCGCGCTTCGCGGTATAGGCCAAGCTGCATCTCGGCCCGCGCGGTCAGGATGGCCAGCAGCGGCGCAGGTTCGCTCTTACGCCGCCCGGCCTCGTCCCCCAGGCGTCGGGCCTCGGCATAGCGGCCCGTGCGCAGGTACGCGCGCAGTGTCCGCACGCTGGTTTGCTCGCGCCCTTGAGGCTCCCCACCCAGGGCATCCCCCTTCGCGGCAAGCGCAGTCAAAAGCAGCAGCCAGGTGAACGAACGGCGCATGGAACGGCGCATGGAACGGCGCATGATGGAAAACGCCGATTGTAGCCCCGCCGCCGCGTCGGCGGGCGCCATGCTACGATTTGCGCAAATGGGCACTGCATCTTCGTCGGATCCGGCCAGCGCGTCCCCGTCTCCTGGCGTCCGGCCGGAGGTGTACGACGATTACGATGCGTTCTTGAAGCAGGCGATTCGCGACTACTACGACCGCGGTTGGAAAAGCCGCCGCGGCAACTTCATCGCCCTCGTGATTGCGTCGGGGCAGGTTGCGTCGCTGGCGGCCGATTCGGTGAAGGATGGCACCGGCCTGAAGAAGGCCGCGATGGGCGCGGGCGCCGTCGTGGCTTTGCGTTTTGGCCTGCGCTATTTCCTGGCAGGTCCCATGGGCGTGTTGCTCAGCGCCGCCCTGGTCGGCTCCGCCGTCGCCTATCTGGCCAAGCACCAGAAGGAAATCATCTCCAAGGTCGCGCCCTACCGGACCCTCATTTCCGACAGCCGCACGAAGTTCGAGGAGATTCAGGGCGGCTACCGCGCCGCCCGCTACGACCAGGCCGGCCGCAACCTGATGGTGGAAGGCTTGCTGAAGCGCTTCTCCGACCAGTCGGACCAGGTCTAGTGCCTCAGGTCAGAAGATCGGACAGTGATCGGAAGCCAAGCCGGCGGTCCGGCAAGGCGCGACGAGGAGGCGTACCCGTAGGTACGGTAACGAGGAGCAACGCAGCCGGAGCGTCGGATCGGCTTTCCAGCACTGCCCGAACTTCTGACGTGAGGCACTAGGTCAGTTCAGAATCACGGACTTCAGACCGCCATTGGCGAAACGCACCAGCAGGCTGGATCGCAGGACGGTCTCGACCTTGCCGCGTCCGTGTACCGGATGCGACATGATCTCGCCCGACTTGTAGCGCGCGCGCGGATCGAAGGGGCGCACGTCGACGGCTTCGGCGACCTCGCGGGCGAGGGCCCGCAGCTCTTCGGCCTTCTTCTCGGCCTGCTTGACGGCGGCAACCTCGCCGCGCGGGATTGTGGCTTCTGGTACGGCTGTCGCGTCGGTCTTGCGGGCCGGCGTCGTTCGGAAGCCGTGGCGTCCGTTGCAGGTCTGGCAAACGACCTGCTTGGGCTCGTTGCCGACCATCGCCACGACGTGATGCCCTGTGAGTTCGCCGCAGGGTCCACACCAGGCGTCGATATCGGCGCCCACGCGCAGTTTCGGGGACGGAACCAGGGTCTGCGGCCGGCCGGCCTGCGCCCAGGACACGCCGGTAATCCGGCGGGCGCCAACTTCTGATGCCCCGGCCACGCGGCGGTCCGGTGTGCTATCGCCCAGATTGCCGATTCGCGGCAGCAGCGAAGCCAGCCGCTTGACGTCTGTCAGCCGCCGCCCCAGCGCCCGCTCGATCTGCAGTTTTTCGCCTTCGGTCAGCGACGCGCACACTTCCCGGTAGCGGGCCGACAGGCGCTCGACACTTTCGCGGGCCGCTATGACGACGTCTCGATCTTCGACGCGGTCTTGCGCCGAATTGACCTGTAAGGCGACGTCTCGGATCTCTTCCGTCAACTCCTCGATGGTGGTCGGCATTCGCAGGCCATCTTTT
>JANXXE010000199.1 GCA_025350815.1 Myxococcales bacterium
CGAGGTGGTCGCCGCAGCGGTCGAGCCCGAACCTGAACCCGTGCGCCTGACAGCTTCTGATCTGAAGATGGTGGGACAGGGGGATGATCTCAGCCGTCCCGATGTCGTTCATCTCGATCTGTCGGATGGCCAGGACGCCCGCGAACTGTCCCAAGAAGACATCGACGCGCGTTTTCGCGCGCAAGAGTCCGCCATCCTCGGCTGCATCACTTCGTCGCGCCCCGATCCCGAAACCTACGTGCCGGGGCGGCTGACCATCAAGTTTCGCATCCAGCGCGCTGGCACCGTGCGCGGCGTTCGCGTCGAGGCGCCGGCCGTCTTGCAAAAGGGCGGACTGTACAATTGCATCAAGGCGATCGTCGGGGCCTTGCGTTTTCCCGCGTCGGGCAGCAGCCAGATCGTGTCGTACCCGTTTACGTTGAGCTGACGGAACCGAGGGCCGCGGCGCGCGTGCGCGCGTAGTCGACGACGACTGTGGCATCGTCGAGCGGACGCAAGTCGGGTTTGCCCAGCGTGACCAGGGCCGGCGGCGCAGGTGGCGTGTCGCGCAGGCGTCGGGCGGCCTGTCGCGCGGCGGGCGGCGCGGCCTCATCCCCCGACAGCGCCACGACGTGTTCCATGTAGCTGCGTCCGTAGGCCTCGTCCGGTTGCACCAGCAGCAGCGCGTTCAGCCCCATCCCCGCCGCGCGCCGTGCGTGTGTCACGCCAGGGCGGAACGCGCGCCGTTCCAGCGCCTGTCGGCAGTGTCCAAGTTCGGTGCGTGCCGCCGCCAACCATTCGTCGCCAGTAAGGCGGTACAACCAGTGCGTGGGATCGTGGGCCGGCGCGTGAGGTTCGCCCACGTCAGGTCCATGTCGGGACGACGATTTCCGCGCTCGCGAGATCTTGTCCCGTGTCGATCTCGCGCCACTGCCCGTCGATGAAGACCGGTTCGAGGGGCGCGCCGGCGTCGGCCATCGTGTTAAGCGCGTCGCTGAGATAGGCGTTACGCAAAGTGGCGGCACGTCCGAAAGGTTGGTCAAGGCCGCCCTCGCGCAGGGCGTGGCCCCACACCTGGCGCAGCGCCGTCGCACCGGCGGGCGCAAATCGCGCCAGGCCGATGAATTCACCGGCGGCATCCCCGGCCGGCACGGCCTGCTTGCCGACGCGCTTGACGACGGCGCCGTGGCGACCGGTTGTAACGGCGGCCAGTTCGGCCTCGGGCAGCGGGTGCTCGGTTCGGCCGACGTACGCGTCTTGCCAGCGGCGGTCAACCACCAGCAAGGCGTCGGCCCGGCTGGTCGTCGCGGCGGACACCAGGCGCCTGGCCACCTCGGGGCTGTAGACGATGTCGGAATACGAAAAGAAGAAGCCGCCCTCCATCGAACCTTCGGCGCACATCAGTGACGCCAGGATGTTGTTGCTGGCCCATTCGTTGTTGTCCACGAACTGCGGGCGGTGGCCACCGGCGTCGATGCAGTCGCCCCGGTAGCCGCGCACGATCACGACCTCCGTCACGCCGGCGGCGTGCAGCGCGTCCAGTTGCCAGTGCAAGATGGGACGGCCGGCGACCTTGACCATGCATTTCGGGATCTCGGCCGTCGATGCCCCGAGGCGCCGTCCGCGTCCGGCCGCGACGATTATGACCCGGGCGTTCATCGCGCAGAGCCGCCCAGGCGGCGGGCTATGCCCAGCAGCGAACGGGCGGCATGGGCCGCGTTCACCAGCAGATACGCGTGAAGAAAAATATCCAGACGATTCGCAAGCGCCACGAAGACCAGGTAGCTGGGATAGTGAATGATGTAGCGGCCCAACGACTCGACCAATTGAATCGGCCCCCTGCGGCGGGGCGCCGGTGCATTCTGCGACGACAGATCGCCTGCGCCCGGCCCAGGTCCATAGTCCCCGGCCGCGCGTGATGGGGTGAACCCCGTGGCGGCGACGTATTCAGGGCGCCGGACGAAGGTTGTCAAACTGATGCCCGACGCAACCGCGCACAGGGCGAACAGGGCCTCGGCCAGCCACACGTCCCCGGATGTTTGCTGCCACAGGCGCAGGCCTGTTGCGGTCACCAGCAGGAAAGCCTTCAGTTCATCCATCAAGAAATCCAGATGGGCGCCTATGGGTGTGGACGTTCCGCGCAGGCGCGCCAGTTGCCCGTCGACGCAGTCGAGCACGTAGGACAGTTCAAGAATTCCAACCGCGACCAGTAACCCGCCCCAGCCGGGCATCGCGGCCAGCAAGACGGCCGCAACGATGAAGACGAAGAGGGACGCCAGCGTGACCTGGTTCGGGCTGACCCGCGTGCGCTCGAGCGGTAGCAGGACGACCACGGCGATGGGCCGGGCCACGAAACGGTTCCACAGGATGTCGTGCGGCTTGCGTGTCCGTCGGTAGATTTCGGCAAGCCGGGTGGCCAGGGGCGCTTTCGGCGTCAACCCAGCTGCCCCCGAAACGTCAGTCGGCGGGGCCATCGGCGCCCGGTGGGCTGTCTGTGGCTGCGTCGTCGGTGGTGGCATCGGTGGCATCGGTGGTGGCATCGCGCGCCCCATCAGTGGCCCGTTCGCTGGCGCCGTCGCCCGCGTGGCCCTGATCGGCGGCCGCCCCGTCGTGTCCGGGTGTGATGGCGCTGCCGTCGTCGGGGACGTAACTGGCCCCGGTGTCGGTTCCGTAGTTCTTGTCCCGTCGCGCGGTTCCCGACGAACAGGCCCAGGCGCACACCACCAGGATGCCGGTGATGGTAATTGTCCGGGCGAGGCCCTTTTCTGACATCCGTCGAAAGCTACAGGCGGCGGCAGGCTGCCGCAAGTTGACCCTGCAAGTTGACCCTGCAAATTGACCATGCCGACAACTCAGGCCGCCAAATCCGCGCAAACCAGCCAAATCCGCGCAAACCAGACGACATCACCGGCAGGCGCGACTGGACAAATTCGCGCGAAACCTTTATGGTGCGGCCTCACCCAAGTGCGTTCTCTAACCTTTTCGCGAGCGCCATTCGGAGGAAGAGCATGATTAGTTACTCCCGTCGTGGTCTGTGTGATTCGGCCGCCGGTATCGTTTTTGCGGTGTCACTGGCTGTCGCTGGTTGTGGAAACGCGACCGATTCGGGCGTGTCAGACGGCGGTTCCATAGATGTCGGCAGCACGGGGGACGTCGGTGATGCATCCGATGCGCCGGTGGCGATGATTGTCATTTCCCCGATGGCGAATGATTTCGGCATGGTGGTTCAGGGCGCGACGAAGGGACCCGTTTCGTTCACCGTGACCAACACCGGCGGCAGTTCCAGCGGGGGTATGACGCCCAGTCTGGTCGGCCCCAACGCGGAGGAGTTCGGGATCGTCAAGAACAACTGCCTGGCGCCACTTGGCGAAGGCGAGAGTTGCACGGTGACTGCTTCGTTCTCGCCGGCGACGCCCGGGGCCAAGGTCGCCGGGTTACAAGTAGCGTCGGTCTTTGGCGGTACCGCGACGGGCGGCTTGGTGGGCGCGGGCGTGTCCGCGTCGGCCCTCACGCTGACACCCAACGTGCAGCCGTTCGGAACTGTCGCGGTCGGTTCGACCAGCCCCAAGGTCAGCTTCACGGTGACCAACACGGGCGGGGTCCCGTCCGGCGTGCCGGCCGTAGGTGTTGGCGGCAGCAATTCCTCCGACTTCAGCATTCAGTCGAATGCGTGCACCACGGCGTTGCCCGCCGCTGGAACCTGCATCGTTGTCGTGCGTTTCAATCCAAGTGCTGCGGGGGGCAAGTCGGCGATCCTGTCGGCGAAGGCAACACCCGGGGGCACGGCCATGGCGGTCCTGACCGGTGACGCGGCGGACGGCAGCACTGGGCTGTCCATGTCGCCCAGCCTGAACGATTTCGGCCCGATTCTGGTCGGCGCGCAAAGCCCCACCGTCAAGTTCACCGTCACCAACAGCGGCACGTTGGCGACCGGTGCGCTGACGACCAGTCTGGGCGGTGTTCAGCCGGGCCAGTTCCAGATCACGACCAATACCTGCATGGCCGCGCTGATGCCCGCCGCGACGTGCGCCATCGAGGTGAAATTTGCCCCGGCCGCGCCCGGCGCGAAGAGTGCCGTTCTGAGCGTCAGCGGTACCCCCGGTGGCACCGTGTCGGCGGCCCTGTCCGGACAGGGATCGGCGAACGCGGCCCTGGCCATCAGTCCGACCCTGGCCGATCTGGGCTCTGTTATCGTCGGTTCCAGCAGCGACGCATTCCAGTTCAGGGTGGTCAACGGGGGTGGCGTGCCGAGCGGCGCCCTGATGACCGCGCTGGCCGGCCCGGATTCGGCGGCATTTTCTTTGGTGGCTGATGGATGCACTGGCCGGCAACTTCTGCCAGGCGGCGACTGCTTGCTCAGCGTCCGCTTCACCCCCAGCGCGGCCGGCGCCCGCTCCGCAATCTTGACCGTGGCGGGCCTGCCCGGGGGCACCACGGCCGCGGCCGTGACGGCCCGGGGTCTGACGCCCGGCGCACTGACCATCTCCCCGGGTGGCAGACAGTTTGGTGGCGTGCTGCTCGGGTCGACGGCGGATGCCGCTGTCTTCACGATCACGAATACGGGCAGTGCCCCCACCGGCACGCTGCTGGTCCAGGTCAGCGGCCTGCACCCGGCGCAGTTTCCCATCGTCGCTGGCAGCAACAACTGCTTCAACAAGATCCTGGCCCCGGCCGCCAGTTGCACTGTTTCGGTGGCTTTCACCCCGGCCGGTGCCGGCGACAAGTCCGCCAGTCTGAACGTCAGTGGCAGCCCTGGCGGCACCGTGTCCGCGTCCCTGGCCGGCACGGGACTTTCGCCGGCGGCACTGTCGATTGCGCCGCAGACTCAGGACTTCGGGTCGGTCGTGCAGGGCGGGTCCAGCTCGAATGTGAATTTCGTCGTCACCAACAACGGGGCGCAGACCTCAGGCGGCATAACCGCAAGCATTCTCGGGCAGGACATCGGGGATTTCGACGTTGTGATCAACGGCTGCACGACCCTGGTGACAGGTGCGAAGTGCACGGTCGTTGTTCGTTTCAAACCGACCGCGCTGGGTGATCGAACGGCGCGGCTTGAGGTGGGCGCAATCCCCGGCGGGATGGCGCTTGCGACGTTGAACGGCAAGGGCGTCAAGCCAGCGGCCCTCACGATTTCCCCCACGCCGTTCACCTTTGACGACAGGGTGGTCGGCCAGACCAGCGAGGCTGCGCTGTTCACGGTCAAGAACACCGGCGGGGATTCAACCAGCACCCTGTCAGTTGCCCTGTCGGGCGCGAACGTCGCCGAATTCACCATCGCCGCCAATGGCTGCGGCGCCCTGGCCCCGGGCGCCAGCTGCGACGTCTCGGTGAAGTTTGCCCCGACCTCAGCCGGCGGGAAGGTTGCCAGTCTGGACGTAAACGACGGCACCAATTCCAGTGTCTCGGCGTCCCTGGGTGGTCGAGGTCTCGGCAAGCTGAGCATCGCGCCTGCCACGTGGGACTTCGGTGAAATCTCGGTGCTGAACCTGCAAGGGGGCTTGCTGGTGAAGCCGTTCGTTGTCACATGCACAGGCGGCGGTAGCGCCTGCGGCCCGCTGCAAACAGCCGTCGCGACGGCCGATCCGTCTGCTTTCTCGATCGTCGGACTGGATACCTGTGCGGGGGCGTCGCTGGCCGCCGGGGGATCTTGTACCGTCGTGGTTCGTTTCCTGCCGACCAGCACGGGGCTGAAGACCGGCACGCTGGCGGTCACGGGCGGCGGGGGCGAAAGCGCGTCGGCCGCTCTGATTGGGACGGCCGTGGGTTGTAAGGTCAATGATGAGTGTTCGGTGGCGGGCGTGTGCGAGGTTGCCGTCTGCGACGTCGAGAAGGGTGTTTGCGGAACCAAGCTTGCCACTGTGGGAACCGTATGCCGGGTGGCAGCCGGGATCTGTGACGTCGCCGAGGTTTGCACGGGCGATTCGGCCGAGTGCCCGGCGGATCGTTTCCGCAACCCGCGCATCGTAGCGGCTGACACCAACGCGGACCAACAGCCCTGTCGGCCCGCCGCCGGAGGCTGCGATCTTGCCGAGTTCTGTAGCGGCGAGTCTGCCGAATGTCCCGCTGACGTCGTTCAGACCGCCGAAGTCATCTGCCACGAATCACGCGGGGCCTGCGATCCCGCCGAGCGCTGCTCGGGACAGAGCGCCGTCTGTCCCGATGATGCCGTGCTGACCACGGGGACCGTTTGTCGCGAGGCCCCGGGCGCTTGCGACCTGGCCGAGGTCTGCGACGGGCAAAGCCCGGTCTGCCCGGATGACGTTTTCAAGTCGGTGGAGACGGTGTGCCGCGGCTCCGAAGGGATCTGCGATGCTCAGGAAACCTGCACGGGTAAATCGGCGTTGTGTCCCGACAACCTTTTCCAGAGCGTCGGCACCGTGTGTCGCGGATCAGCGGGCATCTGTGACGTAGCAGAGGTCTGTACGGGCCAGTCGGCCGCGTGTCCGAATGACGCCTTCGTGTCCGCGGACACGGTGTGTCGAGGGGCCGAAGGGATCTGCGACGTGGCGGAGGCGTGCACGGGCCAGTCGGCGTTGTGTCCTGGCGATTCATTCAAGAGCGCAGAGACGGTGTGCCGTGGGGCTGAAGGGATCTGCGACGTGGCGGAGTCGTGCACGGGCCAGTCGGGGGCGTGTCCTGGCGATTCATTCAAGAGCGCGGAGACGGTGTGCCGCGGGGCCGAAGGGATCTGCGACGTGGCGGAGGCATGTACGGGCCAGTCGGCGGCGTGTCCTGGCGATTCATTCAAGAGCGCGGAGACGGTGTGTCGTGGGTCTGAAGGGATCTGCGACGTAGCGGAGAGTTGCACGGGCCAAGCGTCGGCGTGTCCGGCGGATTCGTTCAAGAACTCGGACACCGTGTGTCGCGGATCCGAGGGCGTGTGCGACGTGGCCGAGAACTGCACAGGTCAGGCGGCGGCGTGTCCCAGTGACGGCTTCCAGGCGGCCAGCGTCGTGTGTCGCGGATCCGAGGGTGTGTGCGACGTGGCCGAGAACTGCACGGGCCAGGCCGCAGCGTGCCCGACCGACTCGTTCAAGAATCCGGACACCGTGTGTCGCGGGTCCGAGGGCGTGTGTGACGTGGCGGAGAACAGCACGGGCCAGGCGGCGGCGTGCCCGACCGATTCATTCAAGTCGGCCGAGACCGTGTGTCGCGGTTCTGAAGGTTTCTGCGACTTGGCGGAAAGCTGCACTGGCCAGACGGCTGCGTGCCCGGCAGACGCGTTCAAGGCGGCCACGGTCGAGTGCCGCGCGTCGGCGGGGATCTGCGACGTTGCTGAGAGTTGCACGGGCCAAGCGGCTGCGTGCCCGGCAGATGTATTCAAGGCGGCCACGGTCGAGTGCCGCGCGTCGGATGGTGCGTGTGACACGGCCGAAAGCTGCACGGGCCAGGCGGCAGCGTGTCCGGCAGATGCGTTCAAGGCGGCCACGGTCGAGTGTCGCGCGTCGGCGGGCGTGTGCGACACGGCGGAAACTTGCACGGGCCAGACGGCGGCGTGCCCCGGGGATGCGTTCAAGGCGGCGACGACCGAATGTCGGCCGTCGGCGGGTGTGTGTGATAACGCCGAAAACTGCAACGGGCAGCAAGCGGCGTGTCCGGGCGACTACTTCAAGTCGAGCGACACCGAATGCCGGGCCTCTGCGGGCGTCTGCGATAACGCTGAGACCTGTACGGGCAACGCGGCGGCTTGTCCTGCAGATTCATTCAAGCCGGACACCACTGAGTGCCGCCCGACCGCAGGGGCGTGTGATCGGGCGGAAAAGTGTACGGGCAGCGCTGCGGCCTGTCCCACCGATCAGTTCCTCCTGGCAGATGTGGTCTGTCGGGGCGTTGCCGAGGGTGATCCCGGCCTTTGCGACAGCGAAGAAAAGTGCACCGGTACGGCGGCGGCGTGTCCCGTCGATGGGTTCAAGCCAGGCAACGTTGTCTGCCGCGTGGTGGCCGGGGATTGCGACGTCGCGGAGACCTGCTCCGGCATGGCAGCGGCGTGTCCCAGTAACGCCTTCCAGTCCAACAACACGATTTGCCGGGCCATCAACGGACCTTGCGATGCAGCCGAGAATTGCTCGGGGACTTCGGCGACCTGTCCCACAGATGCCTTTGCATCGACTGACACGATTTGTCGCGCCGTCACCGGTATGTGCGACGTGGCCGAGAATTGCTTGGGAACTGCGTCCTCCTGTCCGGCCGACGGGTTCAAGCCCGACGGAACCGGCTGCAATGACAGCGATGTCTGCACTGGAAACGACGTCTGCACAGCCGGCGTTTGCGCCGGCCCGCAGAATCATTGCGGCAACGGCACCTGCAACTGCAACGAGACCGCCGTGACGTGTCGTCAGGATTGCCCGGGCCCGGGCGATCTCGACAAGACTTTCGCTACATCGGGCGTGGTGCGCGGCAATTTCCAGGACACCGACGACGCGGCGACGGCCATTGTCATTGTGCCCTCGGATCAGAAGATCTTTGTCAGCGGCTTCACACACAGTGCGACCGCCGAGGACGACAACCTGTTGTTGGCGCGGTATTCGACCACCGGCGCCCTCGACACGTGGGTGCAGACCGACGTGACGCACACGAAGGATCGCAGCTACGCGATGGCCCTCGATGTTCCCAACGCGCGGATCATGCTGGCCGGCACCGACAACGGCGGATTGGTGGCGGCGCGGTACACCTACGCTGGCGCTCTCGATACTGGGTTCAACGGAACCGGTATTCGCGCAGACGGGGTCACAGGCGGTGGCGGCGCCTATCGCGGCGTAGTCGTTCAGCCCGACGGGATGGTCGTCCTGTCAGGTGAAGGCGTCTTTGACAACGACGGTCTGTACAAGCTGCTCATGAACCGGATGAGCGCGACCGCGGTGCTGGATACGATGGGCTTCAACGCTGGGTCGGGCTACCGGATTCTCAACCATGGCCAGGTAGACAACTTTGGCGGCTCTTTGGTCCGCCTGGGTGACGGCTCGCTGGTTGTTGGCGGCGGCAACTCGGTGGGCTTCGACGACGACATGCTGTTGTGTCGCCTGACGTCGGCGGGGGTGCCCGAGGCATCCTGGGGTGCGGATGGGTTCATCCAGACCGACTGGACCATGGGGACGGGTATCGGCGTGAAGGACAACGCCAATGACTCGGCCGAGATGATCGAGGAGATGACGCTGGATCCTGTCGATAGCTCAATCATCGCTGTCGGAAGCTATTACCCGCAGGTGGTGGGGACGGACTTCGACACCAACTTTGCAATTATCAAGTACAAGTCGAACGGTGCACTGGATAGCGCGTTCGGTACCAACGGCAAGGTCAGCGTGGACTTCGACGGCGAGGCGGACCGGGCCTTCGGCGTTGCGCGGGATGCCGACGGCAAGTTGGTTGTGGTTGGGGAATCCAAGAAGGCCGGTAAGGTTCGCACGGCCATCGTGCGGCTGAATTCCAACGGCACCCTGGATTCGACCTTCGGAACAGGCGGCAAGAGTTTGATCCAGGTCGACGCCAGTGGCTTTGCCGAGCGTGGTGAGGGCGTGGCCATTCAAGCTGACGGCAACGTCGTGGTCACCGGCTGGTCGGACACGGGCGCGGCTCGCCACCTGTTCGTTCTGCGTCTGGTCGGCCCCGTCGCCAACTAGTTCCGCCCGTCAGAAGTTCGGTCAGGGCTGGGTCGCCTCCGCTGGGATTGAGCGCGGTCGGCGGAAGTGGGTGGTGTGTCAGTTTTCGCGGACGCGCTAATACGGCCGCTGCGCTGCCACGCGCTCGGCCTCGGCTTGGCATCGGCCGCAGACGGCCGAGCAGCCTCGGACGCCGCGAAAACTGGCACACCACCCACCTCCGCCTCCTGTGCGTTCAAGCCTCGCTACGACAGAGACGTGGCCAGGCGTGGGCGGCGCTCTTGGTCGGCGCGAGTGTTGAACGCGGAGGAGGGTGGTGGGGGCGGGGTGTGACTGGAACGAAAAGAGGGGGCCTCGGTGGCCCCCTTTTGTTTGCTGCGGGTCGTTTGGGTTCAGCCCACGCGTGGATCGGTGGCACTGACAGAGACGACGACGTAAGGGAACTTCGCCCCTGCCAGGGGGCCGGGCGTGCCGTCGGCCCATGCGTCGCTGTCGAGGGCCACGACATAGGTACCCCGCCGCAGGGGCGAGCCAAATAGATCTCCCAGCACGACGGCGTGTTCCTGGGCCCCGGGTCGGCTGCCGGTTCGTTCCAGTTCCAGGGTAAGGCCCTGCCCCCCAGTGAGTGGCACGGGGAAGGTGGTGGCCGGACTGATGCGTGGCACCGGCCCGGCTGCGTAACCCCACGCCTGGAATCGACTGCCGCCCATTCTGACCGACAGCAACAGCGAGCTCAGTTCGGGATGCGCCTCGGCCCCGTAAAGGCCGTGGATCGTCACCCAGGCCCGGCCTTGTTCCATGAGGCCGCGGTCCCCGCCAGCCCGGTCGGCTGATACCAGGCCCGTTAGCTCGTTGGCGGGATGCGCACCGGCCACCAACCGATCAGTTAGTCCGTTGGCCGCGTCGCTGCCGGTAGCGTAGGCGACAGGCAGGGGCGGCACCGCCCTGTCGGTTCCGCTGCCCGTGCAGCCGACCAGAGCCAGCGACGAAACGCCGGCGCCTCCGACGGCCAGGAAGTGACGGCGAGAAACGGAACCTGTGTCGATGGACTTCACGGACGAAAGCTTTTCTGCCATGGTCTGTCGTACCCCCGCCTGGAGCGTAACACGGGGGGCCCCCGCCCCTACGCAGCTTTTGCTGGAACACCCTTTCGCATGATTGAAACGTTTTCGGCCGCCGCCTTCAAACCCCATATCGAGTCGCGCTTCACAGCCCAGGTACGGGGCGCCGCCCGCGGGGTGTTGCTACAACTTATCGAGGTGGCGCAGCCGCCGGGCGCCATCGGCGAACGGACTTTCTCGCTGGTCTTCAGGGCGGCGCCGGGGGCCAGCCTACCGCAAGGTATGCACGATCTGGCTCACCCGCAGCTTGGCGCCTTTGCCCTGTTTGTCGTGCCCATTGGACCTGCGCCGGGGGATTCGCAGGCGCGTCTGCGCTACGAGGCGGTCGTCAACCGCGGCCCCTGACGGGCGCGTCGGCTAAGGCGTCCACGCCATCTCGAGATCGAGATCGGTTTGTCCCGTCACCTGGAAGCCCAGCCTTTCGTAAAGCCGGCGGGCACGGTTGTCGCGTCGGACTTGCAAGGTGATTTGCGCCCCGGCCCCTCGCGCGGCGGTCTGAAGCTGGCAGACAAGGGCGCGTCCGACGCCCCGGCCGCGGTGCTGTTCGATGATGGCCAGGTCGACCAGATGCCAGGCTGCCGCTTGCTGATGAACCCAGATACGCCCTATGGGCGCTTCATCGTGCAACACGATGCCGTCCGAATCAGTTCCAAATCGCGCCGCATACGCCAGTTGCTGCGCCCGCCACTGCATATCCAGGAATGCCGCTTCGGCCTTGGGGGTCCACCCCCAGCGGGCCAGCTCATCTCGCCGGGTCGAGGCGTACAGGTCGCGCAGGAAGGGTTGATCCGGCGCTGCCGCGGGTCGAACCCTAAGTCTAGGATCGGGGAGGGAAAACACCCTGAAGGGCGATGATGAAAGTCAGCGCCAGCGACGGCTGCAGGTTGTTGTGCGGCTGGGCGGCACCCGGAATCGCCGCGCCCAGTGGCACGCTGGGCGTGTCTTCACCGTCGCGCGCGCGGTGGTACGCGGAAGTTTCGGACAGGGCAAACGTGGCGCTGGTGGGTCTGTAATCGGAGGCCGGCTGGTCACTGCCCATCAGGCGGTGTCCGTGCGTGGGCAATTCGGTGACACCCAGGGTCACCGTCGCTGCCCCACTGGTTTCACCGAGACTGCGGGCCGTGAGTCCCGCCCCGCTGCCCGGGTGCATGGGGGCGCGGTCCCGAAGATCGGGCAGACCAAAGGTGGTGCTGCCGTCGCCCCCGTAGGTCGTCCCCAGCAAACTGAACAGGGCCGTGTTCTGTGAGATGGACATCAACTGACCCTCACAAAGGGCCCAGCCGCGGGGGGGGAAGTTGCCAGCAAAAATCCGAATCTCGGCGACAAATGGATCCATGGTCAGTTCTGGCTCGGGAAAATACCGTAGAGGGATATGATGAAATTCACGCAAAGATAGGGCTGAAGGTTGTTGTGCGGCTGGTTGCCGCCGACCTGGGAAATCGACGCGGCATGCATGGCGCCCAGAGTTCCCTCCTTCACGTAATGCTGACCGCGCGCAATCGCCGGTACGCGTCCGGCCTGGCCCCTGTCCGTCGCCTGGGCATTCGTCCCGACGAAGTTGTGAGTATGTGTCGGCACCTGATTTGTGGTCACAGCGACGGCTTCGGTGCCCAGGCTTTCACCCAATTGCCGCGCGGACAGGCCCGCCCCTGTTCCCGAGTGTATGGGAAGCCGCCCCTGCAAGTTCGGAAGCGCGAATGTGGATTGGCCGTCTCCCCCGTAGGTGGTACCGATCAAGTTGAACAAGGTCTCGTTTTCTGAAATCGCCATCAGCTGTCCGCTGCACAGGGACCAGCCTGCGGGGGCGAAGTTTCCCCCGAACATTCGAATTTCGCCGACAAATGGTTGCGACATGACAGTGGGCCTCAGTTGCGACTGGGGAATATGCCCTGAAGGGCGATAACGAAATTCACGACAAAGCTGGGTTGCATGTTGTTGTGCGCCTGCGCGCCACCTGTCGCGGGGGACACCATGTCGGGATGCATCGCCACGGCTGCTGTCTGCGCCGCCCAGGCCTCGTCCGCCGCAAGCGCCAGTTGGTTGCCCACGGCCCGTCGGACAGAGCCCTCGGTGGCACTGGCGAGGACCGTGTGGGCGTGATCCGCCTGGTCGCGCGTCAGGGTCACCGATTCCTCGCCCACCTTTTGCCCAAGAGTAATGGTTGATCCGGGTGCAACCGGCACCCGACCGCGGAGATCCGGTAGGGCGAAAGTCGTACGACCGTCGCCGCCGTAGGTCGTCCCCAGCAGGGAGAACAGCGCCTGGTTCTGGTTGATGGGCATCAGCTGCCCGTTGCAGAACGCCCAGCCCCGCGGAGCGAAGTTAAACGCCACCAACGAGACCTGTCCAAGGAATGGTTCCGACACGGGGCACACCGTATCATGCGTCGAAGGCCTCGCGCCAGTGGTGTTCGAACAGCAGTGTTGCGGGCCGCCAGACGGACGCGGTTGTGAGCGACCGCAGCGACGATGACCCGCCGTCGGGCGACGATGCCAGCAGGCGCCTCGCTTCGGCCAGCAGCGACGGGAAGATAGGGTGCCGCCGCCCAGATCCGCGTCGGTCAGCGCGCCGAGAGATGCCCGTCGAGTCGCGTCGGGGGCGCTGAAGGCCAGCGTCGAAGGGCGCCCTTGTCGCAAGCCCTCGTCGACAAGGGCGTTATTCCTTCAGTGCCGCGTCGATGGTGGCGCGCAATTCGAGATCTTCGGGCTGCACCTTGGCCCCGAAGGCGCGTTTCACCTGCCCGTCCTTGCCGACCACGTACTTGGCGAAGTTCCATTTGGGGGCGTCGTGCTTGGCGGTCAGGAACTTGTAGACGGCGGCCTGGTCGGGACCCTTTGTGGCGACCTTGGCGAACAGCGGAAAGGTGACCCTGTACTTCAACGAGCAGAACTTCTTGATCTCTGCCTCGCTGCCCGGTTCTTGTTTGCCGAAGTCGTTGGACGGAAAGCCCAGCACCGCGAATCCCTTGCCCTTGTATTCTTCGTACAGCTTTTCCAAACCGGCGTACTGGGGTGTGTTGCCGCATTCGGATGCCGTGTTCACGATCAGCAGCACCTGGCCCTTGTAGGTGGCCAGCGACTGCGGTTTGAGGTCTATCGTCTGGACCGTGAGATCGTGCAGGGACATGGGGGACTCCTTCGGGGCGGGGGACGTCGCGGCGGCCGCAGCGACGAGGGCGCAGATGGCAAGCAGTTTCATACTCGCACTATAGCTGGTCGCCCGCGGCGGGGCACCTTGGCCTCAGGATTCGTTGTCGGAATCGTCGCTGGTGTCTGCCGCTCGGAATTCCGCCGGGCTCAGGCCGAACTGTGTCATCCAGCGGTGAATCTGCATGCGCGCCTTGCCCATGTCGCGCGCCACCGCGCTGACATTACCGTTGCGCGCCCGCAATAGACGCAGCAATTCGGCTTCGAGATCGGTCGGTGCCAGTTCGCCGACGGGGGCCAGCTGGTGCGGGGCGCCGAGGTGTTCCACACCGATCTCCTTCGTCGTGCGTGCAAGTTCCAGCGCCGCTTGCAGCACACGCTCCAGTTCGCGCACGTTCAGCGGCCAGCGGCGTTCCAGAAGCGCCACGCAGGCATCGGCCGTGATCTTGTATCCGGATGCGTCGGCGCCACCGTGCCGTTCGAGGATGGCGGCGATCAGCAGTCCCAGATCTTCGATGCGGTCGCGCAGCGGCGGGACGTTGATGGTGAATCCGGCCAGCCGACCCAGCAGGTCCGCCCGGAAGCGGCCTTCGCGCACCATCGTGTCCAGGCTTTGCTGTGTGGCGGCCACGACCCGCAGATCCACGCGCACAGGGGTCGCCGAACCCAGCGCCAGAACTTCACCGTCTTGCAGCACCCGCAGCAACTTGGCCTGACTGGCCAGGGGCAGATCTCCGATCTCGTCCAACAGCAGGGTGCCCCCGGCGGCGCTGCGAAGAAGACCAAGGCGATCTTCGCGTGCCTCGGAGAAGGCGCCCTTGCGATAACCGAATAGTTCGCTTTCAACCAGCGTCTCGGGCAGAGCGGCGCAGTTGACGGCAACGAATTTGCCCTGCCGTCGCGACAGGCGGTGGATCTCTTGTGCGACGACATCCTTGCCACTGCCGGTCTCGCCGATCAGCAAGATGGGAACGCGGGACGGCGCCAGGTCCGTGGCGGTCTGGAACAGTCGTGCCAGCGGCATACAGAATGTGGACAGCCGGGGCGCGCCCCCCGCTTGCGTCGGTCGGGCATCCGCGATCTGCAACACGCGGCGCAGCGTGAAGGCGCTTCTGCCGACGACGAACCAATCACCATCGGTGATGGCGGCGCGTCCGATTGGCTTGCCATGCAGGCGCGTGCCGTTGCGCGAGCCCATATCTTCAATTGTCGCCGTCGTGTCCGGACCCAGGACCAGGCGCGCGTGTTCGCCCGAGATCGTCGGATCCGGCACATCGATGCGTGCGCTGCCGTCGGCCTGGCCACTGGCGCCGAGCGGCCCGCCGCGGCCGATAATGACTTTTGTTGCCCCCGCCAGGTCGAAGGCCATTCCCCCTTGCGTCGGGTGTTCGCCGCACAGGACCAGGTACAGGCACAGGTGGCTGGCCGTCGATGTCGTCGGGGCGGGCCGGTACTCGGGTCGCGTCTTTTCCATCGTGGGGCCGGCGACCCAGGGCCGTGGCGCCTTGCAGTTTAGCGTGTTCGCGACAGGACCAAAGGGCCGACCGTCACTTGCACAAAAGATCGACGTGGCGGGGCTCGGCACGTTCGCGCGCCTTGCCGGTGCCCAATTGCCCATACTGATCGCTGCCCCAGCACCACACCTTGCCCGCCGTCGTCACGGCACAGGTGTTGCGTTCACCCGCATCCAGCGCCTTTACGCCGACAAGATTGTTGACCGCCGTCGGCGTCGCGCGATTGGCCTGGTTGCCGGTGCCCAGCTGACCGTACCGGTTCGAGCCCCAGCAAAATGGCAGGCCGCCGACCTTCAGCGCACAGGTGTGCTGCCCGCCCGCCGCCAGGGCGATCACGCCACTGAACTTTGGTATCTGGACGGGCTGGGCCAGCCCCGGGTTGGCCGTTCCCCAACCCAGCTGTCCGACGTCGCCGCGGCCCCAGCACCAGACTGTACTGTCCTTCGCCAGGGCGCACATATGGTCTGCGCCCGACGCGATGGCTGCGACCTCGGGCAGGCCCAGCACCGGTGCGGGCACCGGCGCCATCTGGCCCAGGGCCGCGCCGGCCTGGCCATAGTTCGACAGGCCCCAGCACAGAACAGCACCCGTCTTGGTCAGGCCGCAGGTGTGGTTGGTACCCGCCGCCACCTGGGTGAAGTCGCCGGTCGTCGTTGCAGGCGTCGGTTTCGTCTGGGCCGATGTGATGGTCACGTTGTTGCCAAGACGCCCGCCCGCGGTTTCGCCCCAGCACTGGACATCGCCTGTGACCAGGACGGCGCAGGCATGCTCGGTGCCGGCGGCGATTGCGGTCACGCGATCGGGCAGCATGACCGGGACAGTTCGCGCGTGGTCCGCGGTGGCCTTGTTGCCCAGTTGCCCACGGTTGCCGCGGCCCCAGCAGGTCACGAAACCATCTGCCATGCGGGCGCAGGAGAAATCGTTTCCAGAAACGATCTCGACCGCGGCCAGCGTCGGCGCGACTGATGCACCCACCGCCGCGGGCTCGGTCATGCTGGCGGTGTCGCCGTTGCCTAGCTCGCCAAAATCACCGCGTCCCCAGCACCAGGAATCACCGGCGGCGCGCACGGCACAGACGTGCCCCTGGCCGACCGCAAGGCCGGCGACCTGATCCAGGTTCACGGTCAGTCCCGGTTCGAGCGCCAGCAGCGGGATGCCGTCGGCCAGCTGGCCTTCCAGCGTGCGGCCCCAGCAGAAGACGTCACCGGCCTGGGTCAGTGCGCAGGTGTGGCGTGTGCCCGTGACCAGCTGCCTGAGCGCACCGACCGTATCCAGATTGGCGGCGGTACCGGCAGCGACGAAATCTTCGACTTTCCCGTTGCCCAGCTGGCCGGCGCTGTTGCTGCCCCAGCAGCGCCCCGTGTTGTCGCGCAACACCGCGCAGGTGTGGCCGCCGCCGGCGTCAATCGCGATGGCGCCGGCGATCCCTGGCACGACGATGGGCTCGACCACGCGGCCAAGCGCCTTGTCGCCAATTTGCCCAAGATCGTTGGCGCCCCAACACGTGACGGTTCCCTCCGCCGACAGCGCGCAGTTGTGATTTTCCCCCGCGGTCAGGTGGACGGCGGGCGGCACCTTGGGCACGGTCACCGGCAAGCCTTGTATCGGGTCGACGCCCGGTGCGACAGCGCCCACCCGGTTCGAACCCCAGCAAAATACGGCACCGTCGCGCATCAAGGCGCAGGTATGCGCGTCGCCAGCGGCAAGTTCCAGAACATCCTTCTTCAGGATCGCTATCGGCTGGGCAAGGCCGCGGTTCACGACGCTTCCGTCGCCCAGTTGCCCGGTGGTGTTGCGCCCCAGACAGGTGGTTCCCCCGTCGGGCAATTTCGCGCAGCTGTGGTGGCCGCCGGCGTCTACGTGGGCGACCTGGGGCAGGGAGGTGGCTTTCGTGGGGATGTTCTTCTGTGCCGCGGTGCCGTCGCCCAGTTGCTGGTAGGCGTTCTCGCCCCAGCAGCTAAGAGCATGATCGCCAAGCGTGGCGCAAATGTGATTGCCGCCGACGGTCATATCGATCACGCCCGCCAGTCCGTCGATGGCCTTGGGCACCGATCGGCTGGTGGCTGTGGCGTCACCCAACTGGCCGCTGGCGCCTTCACCCCAGCACGACGCCGATCCATTGCTGAACCAGGCGCAGGTGTTGTTGCCACCCGCGGCGATGCCCGCGATGGTGCAGGGGGGCGGCTTCGCGACGCAGGTCTCGTCGGTGCCGAAGGGCGCGTAACGTTTGGCCGACGGGCAGGCAGGGTCCGGGAAGCTGCACCGGTGGTTGGTCTCGCAGGTTCCTTTTTGTTCACCGTCGACGCACTGGCGATCTTCCGCGCAGGGAAATGGCGCCCTGCTGCATGACAGCGCGCAGATCGCCACACACAGAATGAACGCGCCGCCCTTCAATACAGGCCCTTGCAGCCGAAGACGGCGCCGTCTGGCTGCACCCACGCCACCGCGCCGCCACGCGCGTCGGGCGCCACCAGCCAGCGAATCAGCGCGACGCCACCCAGAATCAGACCCGCACCCGCCGCGCCGATGGCGATGCGCTCTTTGGTGCGGGCGTCTTGCGCGGATGCGTGGTAGCGGCCCCATGTGTCGGCGTTTTGGGCCGCGCTGTCGTCGAGGCGCGACAGCACCAGAAAGGTTCCGCCGGTGACCGCCGCGACCGAGGCCCCGACCACCAGTGCGATGCCGACCACCAGCGATCGGGCCGGCGGCGGCGCCAAGGGCGCGACCAGCAATTGTACGGTGGGCGCGGCAGGCCGTGGGGCGGCTGCCAGCGCGGATGGCTTGTCAGCCGGTGTTTCAACCGCAACGGACCGTTCTTCGTCGAGGATCTTCTCGCAGCGGTGCACGTTCAGCGTGGCCGCGTCCGTTTGTGCGGGGGTCGGCCCGGTGTCGAGAAACATTTTGTATAGCTCGATGGCGCGCGCGCACTTGCCCCGCAGTCGTTCGGCTTGCGCCCACGCGAACAGCGCTTCTTTGGTGGCGTCCAGCTTGTACGAAAGGTCGAACTCGCTGGCGGCGGCCTCGAACTCGCGATCGCGGGCCAGTTCGACACCCCGGTCGAAATGCACGCGCGCGTCGGGATTCATCGCCGGGACGGATGGCTCGGATGCCGTCTGCGCATGGGCCGTGGCGGCCAGCAACAAAACGCCCAAAGCCGGGCGGAACGTGAATCCACGGGCAGGCACGCCGGCATCTTAGCCCAAGGTTCGTCTGCGACCCTTGCCGTCAGGGCAACAAGACCGAATCGGGATCCCACTTCTTGCCGGGGGCGGGCCTGGGGCTGGTATCCGACGCTCTGGAGCGGCTTCTGTGGGTTCGGGCGGGCCGCGCGTCGGTATCGGGTGGGACAGAAGGCTGTGCCGGGGCTGCCGTGGTTTGCTGTGCAGGCGGTTGGGGCAGTGGCTCGACCACGGGGCGGGGCATTTCGGCGCGGGTGCTCGCCGTTGTCGCATCAGGCGTCCGGCTTTGTTGCCGCATCAGAATGGCCGATATTCCGGCCGCCAGAAGGACCACCGCACCGGCGCGCAGCCACAAGGCGCGCGTTCGTTCGGCGTGTCGGCCTGGCGAGCCCGTGGTGTCAAAGCCCTGCGCCGTCACTTGCCCTGGTCGTTCCGGCAAGGTACCGGTTCGGCGGTCTGCCGTGGGTGCGCCGGAATCGCCCTGTTCCGCCGAGGTCGCTTCCGTGCCGAAGTCAGCCAGATGTTCCGGCAGCGACCGGCCGGCCTGGACTGCCTCGCGCCACGCGACGATTTTGCCGCCGAAAAGAATTTCCATCTCGGCCGCGCGCGACACTGACGAAATGGGCAGCCGTTCCTGCCGGGCGAATTCCTCAAGCGCCAGTTGCAGTTCGCGCGCAGAGGAAAACCGTCGCGCGGGATCGCGGGCCAGGGCGCGCAGAACGATGCGGTCGATCTCGGGCGGGCAGTGGGGGCGCAAGGACGACGGCGCGGGTGCGTCCCGCGTGACCACCTGCTGAAGGATCGCGAAGTCGCTGGTGCCCTGGTACAGGCGCTGCCCGGTCACAAGTTCGAACAGCAAGATCCCCAGCCCGAAGACGTCGCTGCGGCTGTCGAGGGCCTCCGACCGGCACTGCTCGGGCGACATGTACGCAATTTTCCCCTTCAGCGCGCCGTAGCGCGTTTCGGTCTCGCGCCGGGTCCACTTGGCGATGCCAAAGTCGGCCACCTTGACGCCGCCGTCGTATGACACCAGCACATTCGATGGCGAGATGTCGCGGTGGACGATCTGCAGCGCCCTGCCATCGTGGCCGCGCTTTTCGTGCGCGTGGTGCAAGCCGGCGGCGGCATCTGCGATGATCCCGATCGCCACTTCAAGCGGCAGCGGTCGTCCGATGGTGGCGGCGGCTTTCATCAGGCGGCCCAGATCTTCGCCGTGGACGTATTCCATGGTGAAGAAGGGCGCCCCGCGCGCCGTTCCGAAGTCGTAGACCTGAACGATGTTCGGATGGTTCAGCGTGGCCATCAGGCGCGCCTCGTCGAGGAACATGTTCACCGCTTCGCGATCGCCCAGGCTTTGCTGGCGGATTCGCTTCAGCACGACCACCTTTTCGAAGCCCGAGCGGCCGACCGCGCGCGCCAGGAAGATCTCGCCCATGCCGCCTTCGGCAAGTCGGCGCAGGATCCGGTAGCGCCCGATGCGCACGGTCCCGGTACCCCGGCCGCGAAGAACGTCGCCGAGGCGGCGCAGCAGTCGTCCCACGCCCGCATGATAGCGCATCGGCTGCGCCCGCCCGTCAGCGCGGGATTAGCGGGTCTACGGCGCCGGCGTCGGGGTGCGCAGACGAGGTCGTCCCCGCATCCGGCGGTCCCGCCTGCCGGTATCCGAACAGCGTGGGTTTGTCAGCGATCCGCGTCAGCTTGACGGTCAGCTTGCTGTCCGAAAACGTATAAGCGCGCGTGTGCAGCGGCAGAAATCCCTCGGCGCGGATGACCAGGTCCAGCGGACCGCTGTCGCGCGGGCGTTCAAGAATGAATGGCTTGCGCGGGCCCAGGATCAGCCCCAGCGTCTTCTTCCCCATTCGCACTTCTGCCTTGGCCGGCGGTGTCATCGCGGGAATGGTCTGTATGCTGATCTTGACCTTGTCCGTGTCGCCGGCCACGGCAATGGCGCCCCCGACGGCCAGCAGGGCGGCCAAGGGTACGGTCCAGCGACTCATGGCCTCTCCTCAGGTTCGGTCTTGGCGCCTGGCACACCGCCGGCGCGCACCTCGGGTGAATCTTCGAGGGGCGGCGGTGGCCCCGGGTAGTGCACGCCGGGCTTGGGCACGTAACCCAGAATTGGCTCCTTGGCAACGCCCTCTATCTCGCCTTCGAGGACATTGACCGGCAGGGGCGGGTCCATCACATAGGCGTAGCCCCGCGACGGGATCCGGATCTCGAAGACGTCGTCGTCGCGCAGGAACTGCCGCGCAATATCCGTCGCCTGATCGCCCACCACTCGCATTTGTCGGTGGCGAAGAATGAACGAGTACAACCGAATCGCCAGATGGTTGGGCAAGCGGTGGCAGCCGTGCGAAAACCCGTTGGCGCTGTACATCGACAGATATTCCGACGAGCCATGCGCGCGGATGCCGTTATCGAAGTCAGGGCGCCCGTTCACCCCGGGCGTCACGAAGTAGCCCGCGATGAGTCCATACGCAGACATGAATCCGGGGCCCAGTTCGTCGTAGTTCACCACCCGTTCCGGGTGCGTGCCCACCTGTTTCGTCTTGACCAGCGTCCGCAGCGGCGTCGATTCCGGCGCGACCCAGACCGGTCCTGCCACCACCTGGCGAATCACGCGCGGCCCCACGTCCGAGCCCTTGTAGCGGTAGTACTCGTAGCCGTCTGGGGCCTGGTCCGCGCGCCAGCCACCGACGGTGGTGCGCCAGCGACACAGGGGAATTTGCTGGCCGTGGCCATCCCGCATGTACAGCGACAGCTGCGGGTACTTCTTGCGTGGCTGCGGCCGGGGCGCGCCGGTGTCGTCGAAGGGCAGGTCGTACCAGACATCCCCGCGGTCGATCACGATCGACAGGTCCATCTGCGCCGAATGGTAGCTGGGGCGGGGCGGCAGCTTGACGGCGACGCGCAGATGCGCAAAATCCGTCGCCGGGTGGCGGTGGAAAAACGCCACTGTGCCCTCGACGGTGGCAAGGCCCAGCTGCTCGGCGGCAAGTGTCGTGTATTCGTCGGCGAGGTTCTTGATGTTACCGCCGGCCGAGCCGTCCTCGACGATGTCGGCGGCTGACACCACGCGCTCGCGCAGGGCGCGCAAGAAAGACGCGTGATCGTTGGCCAGCAGCGGCCGCCCGAGCGCGGTCATCGTCCCGCGGCGCAGGTAGTTCGATTCGTAGATCATGTGCTTCTGCTGGAACTGCCGCACGGCCAGTCGCATCGGATCGTCGTAAACACCGGTCTGGTGAACTGCCTCGGTCTTGGCGCGCCCGCGGCCCGGGGCGTGCAGGAAACCCTCGCAGCCGAGGCGCCGTTCGACCTCGGTCATGGCGACCTTTTCGGCCGCGCGCTTTTCCACCAGCTTCAACTTCGGGGCCCACCTCGGATCGCGCTCGACGAATTCGGCCAGCGTCTTGGCGTGCGCATGGTGGCGCGCGTCTTCCAGTTCACGCCGCAGGCGCGCGATGCGGGCATCGTCGGCGCGCATGCCCGCGGGCGACACGTATGAAATCGTTTCGGCCGCCGCAATAACCGCGGCGCCGGCAACGTCGTGGCAGGTGCGCGCGCCGTCCTCGACGAATCGGGCGCGCAGCACCGACAGCGACGGAAAGATGCCGTAAAGCTCGAGATAATTCTTCTGGCCTGCGGGCAAGGGCGCGCCGTCCTCGTCCAGGCGATCGTTGGCAAGACCCATCAACACGCGGCGGTACCGGTTCGGCAGCAGCTCACCCGCCGGCGTGTGCTGTTCGGCGAAGATGAACGGCGTCCAGTCGTCGGTGAAGTCGACCACGGTATAGCCTTCGGCCTCGGCGGTGGCCACGTCGATCCAGTGTTCGGCTGTACCGCCCTCAATGACCAGGACGCGTCTGTCGTCGGGGATCGAAGGCGCGGGCGCCACGACCGGGGCAGGAATGGCTTCGGCACGCGACGCTCTGGGCGCATCCGCGGCGCGCGGTGGTGGTGACGCAGCCTCGTTGCCCGCTGGCGCAGTGACCGCAGCGGTCCGGCAGCCGACACAGACAAGGGCAAGCGCTAGGGCGATGGCAGTTCCCGGTCTCATATAGCCCAGGCAGGATACCTGCCCGCCTGCGGAACGTCGCCTTTTGGCCACCGCAATTTGACGGTCTGGCACGCAGGAGGGATCGTTGTTGGCGATGAGGCATTCGGGAATGACGTTGGGACGGCTATGCGCCACGCTGCTGGGTCTCACGATGATGGGCTGCGCGTCGCAGGGGGTGGGCCCGGCAATTTCGCGCAAGCGGGTTACGGCGACGCTCGAACTCATGAAACGCGCCGAGGCGGCCGACGGCGCCGCCGATCCACACGCGAAGGACTTGCGGAAGCTTGCCTGGACGGAATACGACGACGCCAAGACCTTCGCCGCCGCTGGCGACAACGATCGCGCCAGCTCGATGCTGGCACGGACCGAGGCTGACGCGGCCTTGGCCGTGCTGCTGGCCGAGAAGTTTGTGTTGGTCCAGCAAACCGCCGAGACGGTGGCCCGCGTGGACGAGCTGAAGCGCAAGCCGCCCGGTGGACAGGCAGGGGGGGCGCGATGAGATCCCTGGTGCTCGCGGGTAGCGCGGTTCTTTTCGTCGGCTGTGCCACGAAATTCGACGCACCGCCGACGCTGGTCGAAGCGCGGGCGGCCTACGCGCGCATCGCCGCGGGGCCGGCGGGGACGCAAAATCGCCCGCTGCTTCAGGACGCGAAGAACTCTCTTGACAGCGCCGAGGCGGCGCTCGGCACGACCTGGGAATATGTGGTTGTCGACAACGCCTATCTCGCCATCCGCAAGGCCGAACTGGCCGAGGCCCGCGCGCAGCTGGCTGAGGTCGTGCGTGGTCTCAACCTCGCCCAGCAGCAGCTCAATGACCTCGAACACCCGCCGAAGTAGCGCCCTCGTCCACCACGACCTGCGCCGGCGGCGGTGACACATCGTTGCTGGCGTGGCCGTCGACGGGCGTCGATCGCGCAAAACGGTCGAGGATCCCATCCGGTTCGCGCGACGACGACGCGTCGGCCGGCACCCAGCTTACGACCCGACGCCGTTCAGTTTCTTCAGGAACGCGGGCGCCTCGATGATCTCGTTGATGCTGGTCACCACGTTGCCGGCGGGCGAAACGATCCGCAGCGCGGGCAGGGTGTTCACGCCGTATTTCTTTTTCAGCGCGATCAGCGATTCGTCGTCGTCCTCGCGGGTCAGATCGACCTTCAGCAGGACGAAATCACCCAGCGCCGCCGCCACCTGCGGTTGCGAGAAGACGTTCACTTCCATCTCCTTGCAGGGCAGGCACCACTCGGCCATGAAATCGACGACCAGCGATCGTCCCTGCTCGCGCGCCAGCTTGATCGCCTCGCCCTCGGAATGCAGCCACGCCAGCTGCACCTTCGGTGTAAGGACGTAGTTGACCGATCCGAACAGTCCGACGACCACCAGTGCGATGCCCGCCACCTTGCGCATCTGCCGCGTGCGGATGTCGTGGAAGCTCAGGTGCACGGCGCCCATCGCCAGACCCACCAGCACCAGCGCCCCCGTCAGCGCCAGGAACACCGGCGTGCGGCCCGTCAACTGCGTCAGCGACGGAACAACGTTCTTCAGGTAGTAAAGCGACGCCAGCAGCAGCGCGATTCCGAAAACGCTTTTCACCGATTCCATCCAGCGACCCGATCGCGGCAGCGACATCGAGAAGCCGGCGATGGCCCAGAAAGGCACGCCGATTCCGCACGCATAGGTGGCCATCAGCGCGAAACCCTTGACCGCGTCGCGCGTGCTGGCGACGTAGGCCAGAATTCCGGCCAGCGGCGGGCCCGTGCACGGCGCGGCGATCAGGCCCGCGACCAGGCCCATCAGAAACGTGCCGCCGATGCCGCGCCCACCGAACTGCGACAGGCGATTCTGCAAACCCGATGGCAAGGACAGCTCGAACGCGCCGAACATCGACATCGCCATTGCCGCGAAGAACAGCGCCAGGGGAACCACGACCCACGGGTTGGCCAGGAATGTTCCAAAAGCCTTTCCCAAAAGCGCGAAGGTCGTCCCCAGCGTCCCGAACATGGTGGCGATGCCGGCCACGTAAATGGTCGCCAAGAACAGCGCCCGCGATCGCGAGGTGTTGCGCGCCCCGAAGACGCTGATGGTTATTGGGATCATCGGATACACGCAGGGCGTGAGCGCGGTCAGAAGACCCGCCGTGAAGGCGAACAAGAACGCGCTGCCGATGCCGCCTGCCGCGACCTCGCCAAATGTCGCCGCGTGGACCGCCATCGGTAACGCCAATATCGCGACGACAATCGCGAGCGAGTAGCCTGTGACGGAGCGACGCTGGATCTTCATGAGCTGGCCTCCCAAGACGTTGCGAGGTTCACGGTGGCGCCCCCATCGTGTCGGGCGGCACCGGCGAGGAGAACTTTTTGCCTTTCTTGCAGGCGTCGAGGTCCACGTCGCCCGCAAGCCATGAAACAAGGCAGCGATCCCGGTCGTCGCCCGCCTTCAGGTACGCGCCGCCCTTGTGATGTTCCAGACCGCGCCCCTTGCGAATGATGGTCAGGCGCTCGGGCCACCGGCCCTTGTCGTGGACGACGGTGCTCAGTATCTCGGGTTCAAGGCCAATGAACGACCAGTAGGTCTGGTCGTATTCGTCCGGGTATGTCCCCTCATTGGCGGGCTCGCCCATCGGGTCAAGGCGCAGTCCCCGGGCGCCGTACAGGCGGAAATTGCGGCCCACTTGACCGTGGCAGTCCAGGGTGCCGCAGGTGGCCTGAAGGGCATCGGCCACGGGCTCGAAGGTCGCCCGGACGGGGGCGTCCAGCTTCGCCTGCCCGCGGGCCGTCGCGGGAGTCCCCTCACCGGTCAGTTCGCCCGGATCGCAGCCGCCCATGGCCAAAGCGAACGCCGCCAGGGTGACCTGGATTGATCTTGCTGCAGTCACCACGAAGATTTCATTTCGAGCATTTGGTTCCGGGCAGGTTCTGGGCATCGAAGAACATGAAGACGTGTCGTGCGTTCTTTGGGGTCATCGGGTTCTTGTGGCAGGCCGCGCAGGAGCCCTCGCGGAAGGTGGGCGTTTCCATCAGCATGGGTTCTTCGAGTACCGGCGCGGCGCTGCCCCGGGACATGACTGAGACCCACATGGGATAGTGGGGGGCGAACTGGCCCGGAAGGACATAAAAGTTCCCCGCACAATTGGTCACAGCAGTGAAAACCCGCTTGTCCGAGTCGACCATCCTGACCCCAACGCCTCCCGCCCGGGCATCAGAATCCGCATCGACATAGATGGTCCCGGCGACCGAGAATATCGATGAGCCGCCCTTGGCGTCATGGCAAAGCAGGCAAGGCTGGCCCGGCCGGTGTTGCGGGCCAACGGGAACGCCACGCGGCTCAGGGCCAAGTTCAGCGATCTCTAGTTCTCTTACGGGATCGCCGCACGCTGCCAGGGTTCCCCCCACAACGAAAAAGAGCAGAAAATGACGAGAAAAGCACGCCAACGGCATGGGATGTGCGGCGGTCTCAGCGCGCAAGCGCGGTCAGCCGCGCCTCGAATTCTGCAGCATCCGAGCGGTCGAAGCCAGCGTTGATAAAGCGCACGACGCCCTCCCGATCGACGATATATGACGTCGGCATCTTTGGGGGCTTCAGGCGGTCGGGGACGCGGCCCTCGGGGTCGTGGGCCAGGGACAATGACCACTCGCCCGAGTGCGCCTTCAAGAACTGGACGGCTGCGTCGCGGTCCTCATCGATCGAAATGGCGACGATTTCGACACCCTTTGACTTCAGCCGGCCGGCCATCGCGTCCAGCAGTGGCAACTCTTCTTTGCAGGGGCCGCACCAGGAGGCCCAGATGTCGTACAGGACGACCTTGCCCTTGAGGTCAGCCGAGGCCATTTCCTGTCCCTCGAAACTCTTCACGACGACGGAGGGCATGGGCGAACCCACTTTCGGCGGCTGCTTCGAGCCACCCCCAGCCGGTGACGAGGGCGCGGTCGCGCAGCCTTCCAGAACGGCGAGGAGCAATGCGAGGGAGAAGGGTCGTGTGGCGGCGGTGTTCAAGAATACCTCCTGAGGGACAGGCCGGCGCTGCAAAGGGCGAGCCCGAAGCCTGAGGTCGAAAAGTACGTCACTGTCGTGCAGTGTCGCCTTGGCATGGCTTCCGACCCGTACTGTCTTCTGCGCAGTTGTCCCAATTATGCGCAGTTGTGCACGGGCTTGCAATGTATTGGTCGTGACATAAATCGCAGTGGGCGTTCCAATGAATGCGCTATTACGGGATTTTTTGGCACGCCCGGTCGAGCCGCGCCCTGGCACGTCGAATGCTGACGATCATGTCCAATGAACCCCACGTTTTGGGTCCTGGTTTCCCTAACGTTCGGTACTTTGCTTGGTGGTTGCGCGCCCGGTGACGAAGTCATCGGCGCCAGCGTCGGGATCGAAGGGTTCAATTCGGCTGCCACGCGATCTCCCGATGGCGGCGGCCTCGCTCCGGGCGCCGGGGGGGCGGCGAGCACCGTTGATCCCCCCGCGGTCGATGAGCCGGCCAGGGGCGCGATGGGATCCACCACAGCCATCACCCCCGATCCTGCGTCGCGAGACGCCGGGGCGCCGTCGGCTCAGGGTTCTCGCCAGGACGCGGGCGCGGCGGCGCCCGATGCGATGCCGGCGGTTGCGGCAACTGCCGCCTGTCACATGACGTTCCAGGTAACGACGGTCAGTTTCGGCGGTGAATTCGCCCCGAAGAACGTTGGCGCGATCTGGGTCGTGGACAGCGCGAAGAAGTTCGTGAAAAGCCTCAAGGTGTGGGCGGCGGCCGAGCGCGGGATGTTGGGCACGTGGATCTCGGTTTCAAAGCAAAACCGCGTTGACGCCGTCACTGGCGCCACAGCGTCCTCACACGGCGTTCGAAGCGCCACCTGGAACTGCACCAACGTAACGGGCCAGCCGGTTGCCCCCGGTCTTTATCGCGTCTACGCGGAATTTACGGAATCGAATGGCGCTGGCAAAGTCGGCTCGTGGGATTTCACCGTGGGTGGTGCCGATCCCGTGAGCCTGATGCCGGCCGACACGGGTTCCTTCAAGGGCATTCGCCTGCAACTGATGCCCTGAGGCCTGGAAACTTCCCCGACACCAGGTCGCATTGTGCGCAACTGTTCTGTAATTGCACAGTTGTACGTTCCTTGGGAGGTGATGCGGTCTGCGGGTTGATGGGGTTTGGTCGCGTATGTATGCGCTTTCACAACGCCCGGGCCCAGAAGAGCCGGATGGCATGTCGGATGCTGTAGCGCGACTCATGACGTCGCTGATTTCTCCCACGCGCGCCTTGGTTTTGGCTTCCCCCGCGCTCGCTTTGTTCATGGCTTGTAGCCCCGCCGATCAAGTGGCAGGGGCCAGCAACGGTGCAGGGTACTTCAACTCTGGCACGACGAAAGCTCCGGATGGCGGGGCGGCGCCAGCAGATTCGGGCGATCCCGTCGTGCCCGCGGAAGAACCGGTGAAACTCGATTCCGGTACCGTGATCCAGTCACCGGACGCTGGTGTTCGCGTCCCCGACCCGGTAACTACCCGGCTTGATGCCGGTGCGGGCGACGCTGCGGCTGTGGCAGCCGCCTGCCAGATGACCTTTACCGTGACGACCGTCAGTTACGGTGGCGACTACGCCCCGGGAAACATCGGCGCCATCTGGATTGCGGATACCAACAAGAAGTTCGTCAAGACGTTGAAGCTTTGGGCCGCGCAGCGCGTTTACTACTTGACCACGTGGGTGCCGACCACGAAATCGAACAAGGTTGACGCTGTCACCAGCGCCACCCAGTACAGCCACACCGCACGCAAGGCGACGTGGGATTGTTCAGGGGTAGACCGCCAACCCGTTCCGCCCGGGACTTACCGGGTGTACGCGGAATATACGGAATCGCGCGGAATGGGTAAGATTGCATTCTGGGATTTTGCAGTCGGGGCCGGCCCCGTCAGTCTCATGCCGCCGGACACGACGTCGTTCAAGAAAGCCAGTCTCCAGCTTACCCAATGAGACGCAGACCGATGCTAGTGGTCCTCGCCGTACTGATGGCGGGGATTTTGGGTGCCTGCCAGCACGTGTCTCCGTACCAGAGAGCACGCCTGGCGCATCCATCGATGACTGAAGACTTTTCAAGCCCGGGCGCGGGGCATATGACTGCGATACATGAGGGGTCCGTTGGCGGGGGAGGCGCGGGCGAGGCCGGATGTGGTTGCAACTGATCGTTCCACGCAGTACTCGGCGGTAACATGACCACAGACAACCGCTGCAGCGGCGTTCGTTCCCCATTGATCTGCGCGTACGCGTGCTTCTTTTCGGGTCTGGCCGTGGCAGGGTGGGTCGAGGCCGCGCCCAAAAAGGCCCGTCCGGCTCCAGCGGAGACACCAACCACCGAGACCGCGGCGCCTGACCCGCGTCTGGCGATCAGCGCGACGGGCGAGATGTCCGGTTACTATGATACCGACAAAGTATCGGTCGGGAGCCCAACGATCGCCGGCAATGTGGCCGACCCGGTGGCCGGATGGTCTGTGGGGGGCCGTTACCTGCTCGATGCCGTGTCGGCTGCCTCCGTGGACATCGTGTCTTCGGCGTCGGGTCGCTGGAAGGAACTGCGCAACGTCGGCCAGGGCGATATCAAGTACAAGCCCGGAGACGTCAGTGTCGATATTGCCGGCGGCGTGTCCCACGAGCCCGATTACCTGTCGCTGAGCCTGGGCGGCACCCTCACTCTCGATCTCCTCGACAAGAATCTTGTTCCGATGGTGGCCTATACCTTCGGACACGATACGGCAGGGGTGTCGACGACTCCGTTCGAGATCTTCAGCCGAGTGCTCATCAAACACACTTTCCGCGTCGGGGCGACGATCATCGTGGATCCGGCGACCTCGTTCGATATTGTCAGCGACATCTTCATCGAGCGCGGCAACCAGGCCAAGCCCTACCGTTTCATTCCCTTGTTCGCGCCTGGCGCAGCCAACGATCTCCAGGCCGGAGCGTCGATAGCGCAGGTCAACATGGTCCGCCTGTCGCTGCGGCCGGGCGACGCGCTGCCGCTCGAGCGAAATCGCCTCGCACTTACGGGCCGGCTGTCGCATCGTTTTTCGGGTTCCGCGTTTCACGTAGAGGAGCGTCTGTACAATGACGACTGGGGCCTCAAGGCCAGTACGACCGACGCGCGCTGGGTGGTCGACGTCGGCCGCAGCGTTCTATTTTGGCCCCACGTGCGGGCGCACATCCAGGCGCCGGTGATCTTTTGGAAGCGCGTCTATGAGGCCTCCATGGGGCCATCGGGTGCCATCGGGGTGCCAGCCATACGGACTGGTGATCGTGAACTTGGCCCCCTGCATACGATGACGTTAGGCGGTGGACTGCGCTTTAGGCTTGGCCAGTTTGGTGGGGAAACCTCGTGGACGCTGACCGTTCAGGGCGACACGGTGTTCACGAAGTACGACGACGCCTTGTTCATCACGAAGCGGACGGCGTACTTCGGCTCGGTCGCCCTTGAAGCCGCGATCGACTAAATCACTGCAGCGTCAGCGACAGCGACTGGGTGAAGTTCTTCCGGAAGCGCGTGAGAAGGTCTGCGTTGTGGCCGCTGTCGATGTCCAGCGTGCCGCCGCCGCGGCTGAAGTCGATGCCGTCGAACCAGCCTTCCAGATTGAAGCGGACCCAGGCCGTTACGCCCTTGCCGGGGGTCAGTTCCACACCGTCTGCCGCGCGCAGGGCGACGTCCGTCGTGAGCTTGTCAGCGATCACAAAGGGCCGGCCGGCGGCCGAGCGTCCGACGATGCGCAGGCTGATGCGCTGTCCTTGGAAGACTGCGGGCAGGGTGGTCGCCGTTGGGGGCGCGAAATGCAGGGTCAGCAGCGAATAGAGTCCCGGCGGGGCGTTGGGGATGCGCACGTTCAGGCCACCTGCCGGCTGTTTCAGGTCCACGGCCCCCGGCCGTACGTCGACGGTCCCGCGATCGCTGGCGACGTACACCTCGTAAAGGGACAGCGTCGCCGAATCGACCAGGATGCTTCCGACGGAGAACGGCAACACCATGATCTCGCCCCCCACTGCGGCGGCGATGTCGATCGTGAAGCCCCGGGCGGGCGCCGTGGTGGCGGCCAGCGCGTCGGGGGCCTGTGCTGTCGAATCGATCCTGGTCGCGTCGGGCGGTGCCGCGGGGCCGTCCGGAACCGCGGCGGGGGCCGCTGTGTCGACTGAGGCGTCCAGGGAATCAGCGGTGGTGGCACCGTCGCCGTGGGGCGATGATCCTGCACAACCCGTGTGTGTACCAAGAAGCGCCAGAATTGATGTGATTATGCGAAATCGAGCCGTTCTCAAAGATCCCCCACCTTCGACGTGATGACACGTCGCCAGTTTCCAAAACCTGCCTGACTTGACGATGCAAAGACAATGCCGCTGCGTTTACCACGTCCCCCGGGTGTATGGTGGTGTGGCTGCCGGATTCGTCGACGCCCTGAGAGCGCCAAATGACACGGGATACGAAGACCCACCTCACGAGCGAGATCAGCCAACACAGCACGGGCGACGAAGCCTTTCTGGTTGTGCAGTCCGCTGATCGATCCCAGGTCGTGCCGCTGCGCGAGGGCATACCGGTCACGATCGGTCGGTCGCGTTCGTGCACCATCTTCGTTGATGACGAACGGGTTTCTCGCCGTCACGCGCGCATCGAACGACTGGGTGGCGAAATCGTCGTTACCGACCTGGACAGCCGCAACGGCACGCGGGTCGGGGGCCAAAAGATAGATGGCAAGCGAACGGTCGAGGGCGGCGACATGGTTTCGGTCGGACCCCTGGTGGCGGTCGTGGCCGTCACGACGGGGAAGCCCGGCCGGGACAAGTCCGAGGAGCCCGACGAACGCTTCATCATCGCGGACGCCCAGATGGCGGCGGTGTACGAGCGCTGTCGCCGTGTCGCTGCCACGCCCATTTCCGTGCTGGTCGTGGGCGAAACCGGGGTCGGCAAGGAAAACGTGGCGGAAACGATACACCGCCTCAGTCCGCGCAGTGACCGGCCGTTCTTGCGGCTGCACCTGACCGCGCTGCCCGAAGGCCTGCTTGAAGGCGAGCTGTTCGGGCACGAGAAGGGCGCGTTCACCGGCGCCGACAAGCGGCGGGCGGGTTACTTCGAGTCGGCGTCCGGTGGCACGCTGTTCCTCGACGAGATTGGCGAGTTGCCGTTGGCCACCCAGGCGAAACTTCTGCGTGTGATCGAGACCGGGCGGATCGTGCGGTTGGGGTCCACCGAGGAAATCGTAACGGACGTGCGTATCGTCGCTGCCACCAACCGCGATCTTGCCGCCGAGGTGCGCGCCGGGCGTTTTCGCGAAGATGCATACTTTCGCCTGTGTGCCTTTCGCATCGATGTGCCGCCCCTGCGCGAGCGACGCATCGAGGTTCCGCTGCTGGCGTCGCTGTTCGTGCGCGAGGCGGCCCGCCGAATGTCGCTGCCGGTCCCGGCACTGAAGCCCGATCTGCTGACGGCGCTGGGGGACTATGGGTGGCCGGGCAATGTGCGCGAACTCAAGCACGTCATGGAGGCGGCCGTCGTGATGGCGGCCCCGGGCGATCTTGGGATTGAACATCTGCCCCAGACCGTTCGCATGGCCGCCACCAGCCGGGAAAGCCCGGCGGTCCGTGACGACAACCCCATGAAGGAAACCATGAAGGAAACCGTGGGTCCGCTCGACGCGGCAGAACGGGGTGCTATCGTGGCGGCCCTGGCGGCCTGCCAGGGCAATCAAACGCACGCAGCCGCGAAGCTGGGCATTTCGCGGCGGGCGCTGATCTACAAGATGCAGAAGCATAATATTAGGACGATCAAAGACGTTGGTTGACCGGTCGGTCTCAACGAGCCGGGTTGTAGATCTCCGCGCCCGGGCCGCCGCCGACCAACAACACCGTGCCATCGCACAGTTCGACGGCCCGGTGATCGACGCGGCCGACACTCATGGGGCGGGCGGCAACGAAATTGCGGATTGTCGGGTCAAAGATCTCGGCCGAACGAAGTGGTTGTCCGTCGTCGTCGTGGCCGCCCGCAATCAACACGCGTCCATCCCGCAGCAGGGTGGCCGTGTGTTGGGCACGGGCGTGGCCCAGGCGCCCGGCGTCGGTGACTGTGCGGGCGCGGAGATCTACAACCCGGCTCGTTGAGACCGACCGGTCAACCAACGTCTTTGATCGTCCTAATATT
>JANXXE010000215.1 GCA_025350815.1 Myxococcales bacterium
GGATCGAAACGAACGGCAAGCCGCTCGGCGATCGGCCCGAGGGCGTCGCCCCGTTCACGGTCTTCCTGCGCTTCGCCTAGAATGCCGACGTGTTCCTCGATCTCGACGAGCATCGCCAGTACCTGTCAGACGAGACGCGGATAGCCGCGTTCCAGCGCGCAATAAAGGAAACCGTGCGCCCCGGACACATCGTCCTGGATCTCGGCTGCGGCACCGGGATCCTTGGCATGCTGGCGTGTCAGGCGGGCGCCCGCCGCGTCTATTCTGTAGACGCAGGGGGCATGATCGAGGTCGCACGCGCCATCGGACACGCCAACGGATTTGCCGACCGCATGGTCTTCATCCGCGGGCTGTCCACGCGCATCGACCTGCCCGAAAAAGTCGACGTCGTGCTGGCCGACCAGATAGGCCGCTTCGGCTTCGAGGCCGGCGTCATCGAGTATTTCAACGACGCGCGCCTGCGTTTTCTCAAACCCCGGGGCCGCTTGTTGCCGTCGCGCCTCGACCTGCAGGTCGCCCCCGTCGAGAACCCGGCCGCCTGGGAGAGAGCCGCCTTCTGGGTCAGCACGCCGGTTCCCGATCTCGACTTCAGCGCGGCCCACGCGCTGGCCCTCAACACCGGCTATCCCGTGCGACATCGCGTCGAGCAATTGCTGTCGGCCCCCGCCACGGGCGCGTCGCTGGATCTGTCCCGACCATTGCCACAACCGCTGGCGTGGACGGTGTCCGTGACCGCACAGCGGGCAGGAACGATGCATGGCCTCGGCGGCTGGTTTCTGGCTCGTCTATCCAGCCACGTCACGATGTCGAACTCTCCTGCGGCCCGCGACAGCATCGAGCGGCGCCACATGTTTTTCCCCCTGGACGCGCCCACGCCCGTCGGCAAGGGCGATCAAATCAGGATCAGCATGACGGTCTTGCCGTCCGACATGGTGGTGTCGTGGAAGGTCGAGGTCTGGCCACGCCCCAGGCGCTCAGGCGCCCGGGCCTCCCGTTCGCCCCGCTCGCGCAGCAGCCACTGCACGCTGCGGGGCATGCTGATCACCAGCGACGATCTGCGCAAGCTGCGCCCTGAATTCCGGCCGTCACTAACCCCGTGGGCGAAGGCGCGCCTGGCTGTTCTTGAATTGTGCGATGGGGGCACGGCCCTGGCGAAGATCCAACGCGAGATCTTCCGCCAGCACCGGGGCCTCTTCCCCGACGCAGCCGCGGCGGCAACCTTCGTGGCCGGCATCGTGAACCGCCACACGCACTGAGACCGCGCGACGATGAAACGTTTTCGGATCTACGACTTCGTGCTCGGCAGCAGCATCGAATTGCCCGAGTTGATCGAGGAAGACATCCGCATGCCTTCGCACGTATTTACCGTTGCGTCCTCGCCGCCTGATCGGATGCCCCCGCTGCATTGGGTGCGACACGTGAACCGGGCGGATGGCACCGTCTGGCTGTCCGTGGCGCGCGTGGGCAAGGACCATCTGCTGCGCTTTGAATCTGTGGCGGACTTTGTGGTGTCCCAGGACGGACGCAACATTCGCTGCACCCCCGTCGCCACGACCGCGGCCGAGACCTTGCGCCATCTGCTGCTGGATCAGGTCATGCCCCTGGTGCTCAGCCTCGGACCCCAGTTGGTGCTGCACGCCAGTGCCTTGGCGACGGCCGATGGCGCACTGGCTTTCGTCGGTGAATCGGGCCGCGGGAAATCCACATTGGTGGCCAGCTTCGCCGCCCACAACATGCCGCTGCTAACCGACGACTGCCTGTTGCTGCGACCGGCCCCCGTTGGGTTCCTGGCCGTGCCCAGCTACCCCAGCCTCCGTCTGTGGCGGGACGTGGTCGCCGACGTCGTGGAACCCGGCGTGCCACTTTTTCCGATCGCCGGATATACGGACAAGCTGCGCTTGAACGCGCGGGGCAAGCAACCCGCGGTGACGCCCCTGCGGGCCGTGTTCGTCCTCGCCCCCCAGCCGACCGACCGATCGGGCGACGATACCGTATCGATAACGCCGCTATCCCCGCGAACGGCGTTCAGCGAACTGCTGACCCATCTGCACCGACTGGACACCGACGATCGCGACACGACTGCCGTCGGCTTCGACCTGCTGGGCCACCTCGCAACCGTGGTACCCGTGCACCGGCTGACGTTTGCTCACGATCTATCGCAGTTGCCGACCGTGCGCGCCGCTGTTCTGTCCACCGTGGCCCCGCTCGCGCGCGCCGCGTGCTAAGGACTGCGCATGACCTACGTCGAGGAAAAGGAATTCGTCCTTCGCCTGGATCTGCGCTGCGCGTTTCCGGATGACTACGAGGGCGAGGCGGACGGCTACGTGTGGATGAATGATTTTCGCCCCATCGCCAACGAAATAGTCGCGGCGGCGGCGGCCGCCTTTCGGCGGCAACCGGGGTGGACCTTGCGCTCCGCCAACCGGGGACGACCCCAGGACGATGAAGTCACGCTCATAGCCGAGCGAACCGCGCCGTAGCGTCAGGGCGAAACGGGAAGCGAGGCGGGCGGCACCTTGGCTGCCTTGCCCTTGCCGGCCAGCATCCAGGACTTCAACAACGCCTTGTCACCGTCGGACAGCCGCGCACCCGGGTGCAACGGCAGGTAAAACCACGGCGGCATCTTGCCTTCCTCGATCTGGTCCCAGGAATTTTCTTTGTCCGTGGTGCGCTCGTCCTCGTCGGTGTCGCCCCATTCCGACATGTTCATGCGGCCGCGGCCCTTGTTCACATCGCGCACCATCAGCCAGGACCCGGGTGCCAGGCGCGCGTAAAACGGCCAGGCCGTTTCGTTCGAATGGCAGTCGAAACAGGCCCGGCGCAGCACCGCCTCGACTTCGGGCGGGGCGTCGATCTTGTAGCGCGCGGACGGGTTCGACCCGATGTTCTTGACCGGGATGAACTGGATGCCGACACCGACCACACCGCCGATGATTGCGGCGACCCGCAAAACCTTGCGCAGCTTGCCGGCAGATCTCTTCGGATCGGCGCCCATTTGTCGGTCAGTAGACCACCGGGCACCCGAGTCCCCAAATAAAAACGGCCGGACACCAGTGGTGCCGGCCGTCAACGCGCATCCCGTATAAGCGCGCGATGAATCTAAATCAGGCCTGTCGCTTGACGTTCGCCGCCTGCAACCCCTTTGGCCCCTGCGTGATCTCGAACTCGACGTCCTGCCCCTGGCTCAACGATCGGTACCCCTCGACCTGAATGGCTGAGTAGTGAACGAAAACATCCTCTTCACCTTCTCGTGCGATGAACCCATACCCCTTTGAATCACTGAACCACTTCACCTTACCGCTTGCCATTTGACTGCCTCCTGCGACCTGTAATTTCCTCTGCCAACCCGCGACCAAACGCGGCCATCCCGGCAGGAAAGTACCGCCGCCACCGGGAGTGTCAAGTGTCAAAATGGCCAACTCGCGAAGACGAAACATTGCAGAAACAGGCCACAATTGCCCCAGGATCAGGATCCGACAGGACCGCGCGGATGCAGGCCAGACCGACCGCGCCCGCGGCCAGACACGCTGCCCCGTTCTGGGGCACGACACCGCCTAGGGCCACAAGCGGCAGTCCCAGACCGTCGGCCGTCTGGGCTGCGGACGCAAGACTTTCGAGCCCTTGCGGCCGCCCCAGGGCGCGCTTCGAAGGCGTCTCGAAGACCGGTCCGAAGACCGCAAATGACGCCCCGCCGGCGGCTGCCATTTCGATATCAGCGCGCGAATGTGTCGACACGCCGATCCGCAACGACGGGGCGATCTGGCGCACGTCCTGAACGCACAGCGAGCCGGCGCCCAGGTGAACCCCGTCGGCCCCACTGGCCAGCGCCACATCCACACGATCGTTCACGAACAGCTGCGCGCCAAAGTGGCGGGTGACCACGCGCAGTTCCAGCGCCAGTTCCAGCGACTGGCGGCCCGATAGATCCTTTTCGCGCAGCTGCACGGCGATTTTTGCCCGATCGCCGGGCGGGGCCCCGTGCAGGGCGGCCGCAACCACGACCGCCAGGGGTCGCCCCCGCGTCGCGTGCCTGTCAGTGATTAGGTAAAGCTGCGGGGCCTGGTTCACTCAATCAAGCCGCCCTCGGGTGAGGATGCGTTCGCGTACAGCTTGCGCGGCATGCGACCTGCGCGAAACGCCTTGCGACCCGCCACGACCGCGTCGCGCATCGCCTCGGCCATCAGCAGCGGATGCTTCGCGGCGGCGATCGCGGTGTTCATCAGCACACCGTCGCAGCCCAGTTCCATCGCGACTGCGGCGTCGGACGCCGTGCCCACGCCCGCATCGACGATAATCGGCACCTTGGCCCGTTCGATGATGATGCGCAGATTGTAAGGATTGCGAATGCCGAGGCCCGACCCAATCGGCGCCGCCAGTGGCATCACCGCCGCACAACCCGCATCCTCCAGCTTTCGGGCCAAAATCGGATCATCCAGACAGTAGGGCAGCACCACAAAACCTTCCTTGACCAGAACGCGCGCCGCCTCCAGCGTGGCCGCGCCATCGGGGAACAGCGTCTGCGGATCCCCGATGACCTCCAGCTTGACCAGGTCAGCCATGCCCAGCTCACGCGCCAGGCGGCAGGTGCGGATGGCCTCTTCGGCTGTGTAGCAACCGGCGGTGTTGGGCAACAGCGTGTGGCGCGTCCGGTCGACGGCGTCGAGCACACTGGGGGCACCCGGGGTCAGATCCATCCGGCGCAGCGCGACGGTTACTATCTGCGCACCCGTCAGCAGCAGCGCCTGGCGCGTCTCCTCGACGCTGCTGTACTTGCCCGTCCCGACCAGCAGCCTCGAATGGAATGTCAGGCCGCCGATGACCAGCGGATCGGCCGATCCGACGGGCGGCTCGTCTGTGCCCCCGCCCATGAAAGCCACGACCTCGACCCGGTCACCCTCGACCAGCGTTGCCTCGGCCCAGGTCTTGCGCGGAACGACGTCCTCGTTTCGCTCGACCGCGACGCGCGCCGGGTCCACCCCCATCTGCGCCAGCAGGGTCGCGACCGTGGTGCCGACCGGGGCGGTCTGGTTTTTGCCGTTGATGATCAGCCGGAGATCCCGCATCGGTGGTAGAGAATACCCGTACAGGTCGCCATGCGCTGTCCTTTCTGTGCCGCAATCGAAGACAAAGTGGTCGACACGCGCCCAAGCGACGGCGACCAGGTCATCCGCCGGCGGCGCGAGTGTACGGGTTGCCAACGACGATTCACGACCTACGAACGCATCGAGCTGGTACTGCCACTGGTGGTCAAGAAGGACGGGCGGCGCGAGCCCTTCGATCGCGCCAAGATCCTGTCGGGCCTGACCAAGGCGTGTGAAAAACGCCCCGTCCCGATTCACGTGATCGAAAAGCAGATCGACCTCATCGAGCATTCGTTGCAAGAGCTGGGCGACAAGGAAGTTCCGTCGTCGAAGATCGGCGACGCCGTGCTGGCGGCACTCAGGACGATAGACGAAGTGGCCTACCTGCGCTTTGCCTCGGTCTATATGTCATTCCAGGATGCAGGCGAGCTGATGAACGAGGTCCGCCGTCTGACCCAGGCCAAAAGCGGCGATCCCCGGTGAACGACGGCCCGCGCGAACCCAGGCGCCCTCTTCGCTCGTCTCGCTCGCCGACATTTTCCGAGGACGATCGACGGTTCATGCGGCTGGCGCTGGGTCTGGCCGAGCGCGCGCGCGGACACACGCACCCCAACCCCATCGTGGGCGCGGTCGTGGTCAAGGCGCGAAGGATCCTGGCGCGGGGCTACCACCACGCCGCAGGCGACGCGCACGCGGAGATCGACGCCCTCGGCAAGATCGACTTCGCCGCCCGGGGCGCCACGCTGTACGTCACCCTTGAGCCCTGCTGCCACACGGGCCGCACCGGCCCCTGCACGTTGCCCATCATCGCGGCGGGCGTACGCAGGGTCGTCGTCGGCTGCCGCGATCCCAACCCGCTGGTCAACGGCCGCGGCTCGGCGGCGCTGCGGCGGGCGGGCATCCGCGTCGACATCGGCTGTCTGGAAACCGAATGCCAGACGGCGAACCGCGCTTTTTTTCGCTGGGTGCAAGACGGCCGACCCTGGGTCACCCTGAAGGCTGCGGCGACCCTCGACGGCTTCATTGCCCCATCGGTCGACCCGGGGCCATCCGCGAAAGTCAGCACGGGCATTCGCTGGATCACGGGCCCGGCCGCCCGCCAGGTCGGCCACGAACTGCGCGAGGCACACGACGCGGTGTTGGTCGGCGCCGGCACGGTCCTGGCTGACGATCCGCGCCTGACGGTGCGCCTCGGCCGGGCCAGCAAGCGTCCGGCCCCGCTGCGCGTGGTCCTTGATGGTCAGCTCAGCACGCCCCCGTCAGCGCGCCTGTTCGGCGGCAGCTCAGGCCGGGCGCTGATCATCGCCGCCCGCTCGCCCCGGCGGCCACCTGCACAACAGCGGGCTTTTGCCCGGCGCCTGAGCGCCCTGCAGGACACGGGCGCGGAAATCCTGCTGCTAGACGGTGACGGCAACGGGCGAATTCCGCTGCCGCAGGTGCTGACCGCGCTGGCGCGACGGGGCGTGCAGTCCATTCTGGTCGAGGGCGGCAGCCGCGTGCACGGGGCCCTCATCGAGACCCGCATGGTCGACGAGGTGGCGCTGTTCGTCGCGCCCCAGCTGTGGGGCGGCGGACTGCCGATCGCCAGCGGGGGACCACGCGCCGGCCAAAGTCCCCTGTCCCTCGGCCCCTTCAAGGTGCGCCATATCGACGGTGATATACTTCTGTCCGCCGAAGTCATCCACAAGCCCCGGCAGAATTTGCGTCCCTGAAAGCAGAAGATCATGTTCACGGGCATCGTTGAAGCCACAGGCAAGGTCGAATCGCTGCGCGCCACCGGCACGGCCGCCACGACCAAACGGCTGGTGGTTTCGTCGGGACTTGCCACCGCCGCGCTGCCCATTGGCGCCAGCATCGCCGTCAGCGGCGTGTGTTTGACACTGGTGGCGAAAAAGGGCCGGCGCTTCGAGGCAGACCTCGGGCCCGAGACCCTGGCCCGGACGACGCTTGGCAACTTGCACGCCGGTGATCGCGTTCACCTGGAACGCCCGCTGCGTCTGGGCGATCCGCTGGGCGGCCACCTGGTCGCGGGCCACGCCGACGGCGTTGGGCGAGTCGTATCGCGCCACATGCACGGCGCCGCTCTCGAACTGCGCATCGCTGTGCCGGCCGGGCTCGGTGATTTTCTGGCGCCCAAGGGCTCGATCGCCGTCGACGGCGTCAGCCTGACCATCAATGAGATCAAGGGCGCCACCGTGTCTGTGATGTTGATTCCGCACACAATCACCGCGACCTGTCTGGGCGAGCGTCGCCGCGGAGATCGTGTCAACATCGAGGCTGACCTCATCTCCAAGCACATCGCCCGCCTGATCAAACAACGTGTCAATCTCTAGCATCACCGCCAGTCACTGCATTCCCGTCGCCCAGGCGATCGACGACATTCGTGCCGGCCGGATGGTCATCGTGGTCGACGACGAAGATCGCGAAAACGAAGGCGACCTGACGATGGCCGCCGATCTCGTGACACCGGAGGCCATCAATTTCATGGCCCGGCACGGCCGTGGCCTGATCTGCCTGTCGCTGACGGAAGAAAAGGTGGCCGCCCTTGGGCTGGCCATGATGACCCACGACAACCGGTCGCCGCGCTCGACGGCGTTCACGGTCAGCATCGACGCCGTATCGGACATCACGACCGGGATCTCGGCGCGCGAGCGCTCGCACACCATTCGCACTGCGGTGGCCCCGAACGCGACGCCCGGCCAGCTTGTCACCCCGGGTCACATCTTTCCCCTGCGCGGCAAGCGCGGCGGCGTCCTGGTCCGCTCGGGCCACACCGAGGGCGCGATCGATCTGGCGCGACTGGCCGGACGGGAACCCGCGGGCGTCATCTGCGAGATCATGCGCGAGGACGGCGAGATGGCGCGCATGCCGGATCTGGAGATTTTCGCGGCCACACACGGTCTTGGCATCGTGCGAATCGCCGACCTCATCCAGTACCGCCTGTCGCAGGAACTACTGGTCCACCGCATCCGCGAGGCCACCGAGCGGCCGCGCGCCGGCGGCCTGTCCGCTGAATACCGTTCCTACGTCTACAGCACGGACGTCGACAACACCGAATACCTGGCGCTGGTGCTGGGCGACGTGACATCGGCGGCGCCCGTTCTCGTGCGGGTGCAGACGGCGAACGTCGGGCGCGACGTGTTCGGAATCTCCCCCGGTGACGATGGCCTGCCGCCGACGGCCTGGCTGCGCATGATCGAACAGGAAGGCCGCGGCGTCTTGCTGTATGTCCTACCGCGCGGGCGACTTGGCGTGGCCGGCCCCGGCGAGCCCCGCGGCAAGGCCCCTGTCGAGGCCCATCCGCTTGGCCCCGCAACCGACGGCGGCGCGCCGCTGCGTGACTTTGGCCTGGGCGCCCAGGTCCTGACCCACCTTGGGGTGCGTTCGATTCGCTTGCTGACGAACAACCCGCGTCGCATCGCCGGCCTTCAGGGCTACGGCATCCAGGTCACCGAATGCGTCCCCAGTCGCCCCCCGGCGACCGTGGTGGCATTGCGAGAAGAAGGGGCCAAGTAAATGCCAATAACGCACCAGGGGAAGCTCGACGGGGGCGGCAAACGTTTTGCCATCGTCGCCTCGCGCTGGAATGACTTTATCGTCGACAAATTGTTGAACGGCGCCTTGCAGACGCTGAAACGATCGGGCGTTGCGGACGACTCCGTCGAGATCTTCCGCTGCCCCGGGGCGCTTGAGATTCCGGGTCTGGTCAAACACGTGATCGACACCAGGCGCTTCGACGGCATCGTCTGCCTGGGCGCCGTCATCCGGGGCGCCACGCCGCACTTCGACCTGGTCATCAACCAGTCCGCCAGCGGCGTCGCGCAGCTGGCCATCGAATCGGGCGTGGCGGTGGGCTTCGGGGTGCTGGCCTGTGACAACATCGAACAGGGGCTGGAACGCGCCGGGGACAATGCCACGAACAACCGCGGCGCCGACGCAGCCGCTGTCGCCATCGAGATGGCAGACCTGTACGCGCAGCTCGCGGGCCGGGGCGCGTAGCCATGCTGCCGCGCAGCCAGGCCCGTCAGATCGCCTTCCAGATCTTGTATGGGCTCGACGGCAACCCGGCCCTCGACGTGTCTTCCGCCCTGCGCGCCTTTTTCGAGCATCTGGGCGACGAACGCCACAGAGACGACGAAGACGAGGCCCCGGGCGAATACGACCGCCAGCTTGCCGAATCCTTTGTTCGCGAAGCGATGGCCCACAACGCGGACATCGACGAAACGATCTCACACGCTTCGCGCAACTGGCGACTGGAACGGATGGCGCGTGTCGACCGCACCATCCTGCGGCTGGCCGTTTACGAAATGAAATACCGCCCCGAAATCCCGGCGCCCGTGACCATGAACGAGGCCATCGAGCTGGCCAAGCGCTTCGGCGCCGCCGACGGTCCCGCCTTTGTGAACGGCATCCTGGATTCAGTCTACAAAGCCCTCGCACCCGACAAATAACCCCCGTCCAGGGCCGACACACTCATGGACATCGACTTTCTGCCGGTCGACCTTTTGCGCTGGGATCAGCTAGGCGGCGATCTGTTCGTGGTCTGCCTGTGGAGCGACATTCGACCGCTGCGCGGCGCGGCCGGCCTTTTGGATTGGCGCCTCAACGGCAAACTGTCGTCATGGATTCACGAAGGCCGCATGTCCGGCGCGATGGGCGAAAAGACCTTGGTTCCCACCACCCGCGTTCCGTGGCGGACCGTGCTGGTCCTGGGCGTCGGCGCCTCGCCCGCCTTCTCGGAGGACACTTTTCACGCAGCCCTTGCCCGAACCTTCGAAACCATGCAGGGCCTGAACCTGCGCACCGTCGCCATGGCGCTGCCCGGGCGAGATGCGGATCGCATCACCCCCGAACGCGCGCTGGAGTTGCTGCGGGCGCTCGCCGGGGACAATTCGCCGGCGACGCGTTTCACCGTGCTGGATGTGCCGATAGCCATCCGCGCCGTGAACGGTCCAACCGCCGCGCCGCGCCCGTCCGCGGCCACGCCCATGGGCACCCCGTCCCCCTGTCCTTGATTTCAGGCGCCGATCGGCGCTCATAATGGGGGCCGATGCCCCTGGTCGAGCAAGATCTGTCTGCCCTCGGCCCCGGCGACCACGTCTGCATGGCCCACGTCAGCACGGAGGAGAAGCACCAGGCGGTCGCGACCTTCTTTGCCGCCGGCCTGACACGCGGCGAGAGGTGCGTGTACGCGACCGGCGAGGCACATTTCGATGCGGTCTGCGCCCGCCTGATGGCGGCAGGCCTGCCCGTTTCCCAACTGCGCGCCGGCGGCGCCTTTGTCTTTATGTCAAGCCGGGATGCCTACGCCCCGTCGGGAACCTTCGATCCCGTGGACACCGCTGTCCGGCTGGCGGCGATGATCGATCAGACGCGCGCCGATGGCTTCGTGGGTTTTCGCGGGACCGGCGAAGGCGAAGGCGCCATCGGTCCCGAACAGCGCGAACCGCTGATCCGTTACGAAGCCGCCGCTGATCGCATACTGCGCAACAGTGGCGCGCGCGGGCTGTGCCTGTATGACCGCCGCCTGACCAACGCATCGGTGATGCACGCAGCGCTGTGCACGCACCCGCTGACCTTGCTGGGTGGCCGCCTGTGCGACAATCCGTTTTGCGATCCGTCGTCCTACACACTGAAGGAAGTCGGCATCGAACGCCGGGTCGACTCGATGATTCACGCCATCCTGCGCACCTACGAGGGTGATCGATACAACCGCGCGATGAACGAGGCCCTGGTGCGCGAGGCGACTGGCCTGGCCACCCAGGTAGGCACCGCCCAGCGACACGAAGCCGGCCTGCGCGAGGCCCTGTCGATGCGCGACACTCTGGTGGGCATGCTGGCGCGGCAGGTGCAACGACCGCTGGCGGCGTTGGCGCGTGCGCTTGAATCTGCTGACCGGCAGACTTCCGACGGACTGCGCGAGCCAATCGAAAGTTTGCTGCGTCTGGGCCACCAGATCGAGCAAATGGCCGCCTTCGTCGATGGCACGCCAGATCTCGGGTGCGAGGACGTCGATCTTCGCGAGCTGGTAGGCGCTGTCTCGGACGAGGTGGATGCCACCGCGGCACCTGGCGGCACCACTTTCCGTGGCACGTCCGGCCTGCGCCACCCTGTGGCCACCCTGGCGCCTGTGATGGGGCACTGGAACCGCGCCTCGCTGACCGAGATTATCCGCGCCCTGCTACTGGTGGCGCTGGACCACGGATGGGGCACGCCGGTCGACGTGGCCGTGGACGATTTGGGTCCGGTAGCACGACTGACCGTCCGGTTCCGCAGCCCCGGTATGGATCCCACGCGGGGCTCCGCCGGCCTTGGCCCCGGCCATGGCGCGGCGGAGACAGACTACGATCGGATGGGACTGCAGCTGTGGACCACGCGCGAGTCGGTTCGCCGCATGGGTGGCACCGTGGGCGTGTGCAGCTGGCCGGACGGCCGGGTGTCGTTCACGGCCGACCTGCCCCGCGCAGCCCAGACCGCCGCGCAGACCGTCGTCCTGCACTAACGCGACGCCCCGTCCGACTAGCCAAAGGCGACCCGTGGGGGCAGACTGCGCCCCGCAAAGCCCCCATGATCACCGCCGCAGAGCCCGGCCCGCCCCGACGCCGAACCACAGTCATCCCCGATCGCCTGGTCGAACGCGGCCGTTCTTCCGGTCGCCTCGGCTTCTTGCTGGCCTGGTCGGTGGTTTTCGCCGACATCGGCACGTCGATCTATTACGTCCCCGGACTTCTTTTCAAGGAACTCGGCGCGCGCGCGCCCTCGCCCGCCGCCGCGTTCGTGCTGGCGACCGGCCTCGTGTTCATTCTGCTGTCGCTCAAGTACGTCGAGGTCGCCGCCCGCTATCCGGACGGCGGCGGCGTGGTGTCGGTGGCCAGCGACGCTTTCGGGCCGTTCATCGGTTGCCTGGGCGGCGTGCTTATCTGCGTGGACTATTTCCTGACGGGCGCCATCTCGTCTGTCTCGGGCTTCACCTATCTGGCGGGCCTGTTTCCCGGGGTCGAGCACTGGATCGTCCCCGCGTCCTGCGGCGCGATCATCTTCCTGGGCCTGTTGAACTACATCGGCATCCGCGAATCCGCGGGCGTCACGGCGGTCCTGGCCATCAGTTCGTTGGTGGTCAACCTGGTGGTGCTGGGGACGGTGGCCATCCACCTGACCGGCGCCCAGTGGCACCAGGTCCTGGACCAGTTCTCGGCGGTCAAGGCGCTGACCAGCTGGCAGGCGCTGACGGGCTTCAGCAGCTCGTGGCTGGCCTTTTCGGGTCTCGAATCGATAAGTCAAATCGCGCCGGCGCTGCAAGAGCCCCGGCAAAAGACCGCACTGCGGGCCATGGTGCTGGTCATCGCGGCCATCTTGATCACCTCGCCGCTGATGACAGCGTTCGAGACCGCACTGCTGAACGTCACGCAGATGCAGCCGCAGGAATACGACCGCTTCTTGCTGGCCCTGGGCGGTGCCTTCGGCTCGCATCCGCTCGAGGTCGCCATCGTTCTGACGTCGGCGACACTGCTGATGGGTGCCGCCAACACCGCGCTCATCGGCTGCTACCACGTCTTCCTGGCGCTGGTGCGACTGGGCTACATGCCGCACTGGCTGGCGGAACGCAGCCGCGCCTTCAACACACCCCATCGGGCCATCGCGATCTCGGTTCTGGTGCCGATTCTGGTGGTGATCGGCAGCGCCGGCCGCATGGAAATGCTAGGCGATATGTACGCATTCGGATTGCTGGGCGCGTTCACACTGACGTCGCTCGGTCTTGATCGCATCCGCTGGCAAGAGCGCGCGCGCAATGGCGCCTTTTACCTGGGCCTTTTGACGACGGCGCTGGTCGTCCTGTCCTGGGCCATCAACCTGGTGCACAAGATCCCGGCGACGGTCTTCGGAGGCAGCGTCACCCTCGTGGGCATGGCGCTGGCCTATGCCGTGCGCCGCGGCTCGATCGGGACCCCGAAACAAGGCTTCACCTCGGCCGAAGCGGCTGAGCGCGCCGGCACCCAGATGGCCAGCGCCGTCGACATCGTTACGGTGGACGAGGCGCTCGACATGAAGGCCATCTACAGCTCGTCGACCCTGGTGGCCTTGCGATCGGCCAACCTGCGCCTGCTGCAAGAGGCAGCGGCCCGCACCCGCGGCGGCAACGAGCAAGCCGTCTACCTGCTGTTCGTGGACGAGATTCCGGGCCTGTTCTTCCCGCCGAAAACGGGGCCGTCGAAGGAAGCGCGCGAGGTGCTGGCCACCGCTGTCGACTTCTTCAAGCGCGCCGACCTGGTGGCGATCCCCATCTGGCGCATGGCCCACGACGCGGGCGCCTCGGTCGCGGGCGCGGCCCGGAAGCTGGGCGCCGAGGCGGTCATGGTCGGAACCTCGCAGCGCAGCGCCGTGTGGCACCTACTGCGGGGCAACATCCTCAAGTCGCTGGTGCGCGATCTGCCCGAGCGAACCCGCGTCTGGATCTGTAACTAGCGCCTCACTTGGCCGCGGGAATCGTCACGAAGCGCGCGCTGCCGCCGCGGCGGACGCGCACCAACTGGGCCCCGCTGCCGCCCGCCTTCAGCGCGGCGATGGTTTCCTCGGCGGTGGTGACGGGCTTGCGGTTGACCTCGACGATGACGTCGGCCTCTTGCAACCCGGCCTGCGCCGCGCGGCTGCCGGGGACGATCTCGGCCACCACAGCGCCCGTCGAATTGGGGTCAAGCCCCAGGCTGCGCGCGAGATCGGGCGTCAGCGACTGCAAGGCCACGCCAACCTTCTGCTGCTCGACCGCTTCGGCGGCGTGCGCGTCCTTGTCCGGCAGCTCGCCCAGCGTCACCTGCGCGGATGACACCCGCCCGTCGCGCAGAAACGCCACGGTGACCCGACTGCCAATCGACCGCGACGACACATAGTTCACGACGTCGCCGCCGCCTTCGATCTTCTGATCGTCGATGCGCGTAATGACGTCGCCCGCGCGGAAACCCGCCTTGCTGGCCGGACCGCCCGGGGTGACGGCCGCGACCAGCGCCGCCTTGTCGGGCGCGCCCTTGGGCAGTTTTTCGCGCACGGCTGGATCGGCGTCGTGCAGATCACCGACGTTCAGGCCGAGATACGCATAGCGAACGCGGCCGTCCTTGAGAATTGTCTGCGCGACCCGCTGGGCCTGGTTGATGGGAATCGCGAATCCATAGGCGCCACCCGCCCCGACCTGGATGAAGGTGTTGATACCGATGACCTCGCCCTCGAGATTCACCAGCGGGCCGCCGGAATTGCCGGGATTGATCTTGGCATCGGTCTGGATGTATTCGCGTACGCGGGCGCCGGCCACCTGGTTGTTGCGCACACGTCCCTTGCTGGAAATGATACCGGCGGTGACAGTCTGGCTCATGCCGAGCGGACTGCCGATGGCCAGCACCCATTCGCCCACCTCGACCTTGTCCGAGTCGCCCTTGCGCGCGGCCGTCAGGCCGGGTGGTGCCTTCTCGATGCGAACCACCGCGACATCCGTTTGAGAATCGCGGCCGATGACCTTGGCCGACAGTTCGCGCCCGTCGAAGAGGGTGACCGTCACCTTGGTCGCGCCGTTGACCACGTGGCCGTTGGTCATGATGTTGCCGGCCGCGTCGATGATCACGCCCGAGCCCGTGCCGCGATCGGGTCCCGGCATCCCGGGCATGCCTTCACCACCCTCGCCGCCGCCGAAATCGAAAAAGCGTTCCATGAACGGCGCCAGTTCGGGCGGGACCTGCTGGCCGCCGCCGCGTCGATTCTGCAGACGCGACAACTTCGGCTGTTCGATTTCCACATCCAGACGGACGACGCTGGGCTGTAAGGCCCGGGCGGCACTGGCGAATCCCCGCGACAGCGCGCGGGCTTCGGCCGGCGCCTGGGTCCGCGGGGTGACAGTCGCGGGTGTGTCGGAAGATGCGTTCCGCACGCTGATGATACCGGTGGCGGCACCCACCAGGCCTACACCAGCGGCCGCAACGGTCAGGGCAAGGGCTGTTCCACGCATATCGTCGGTCCTCCTCGTCTCTTCATAACGCCATTCGCACAACCGTCAAACCCGGTGGTTTCTTCCCGCTGCCAGGCCCGGCCCTTTACAGACGGGCCCAGGCGCGGCAAAAGGCAACAGAAGCCATGCTTTGGCACCAGTGCACCCTCCGCCTGACAAGCCGTCCCCGTGGCTTTCACCTGGTCACGGATGAAATCATCGCCGGCCTGCCGCAGCTGCGCCAGGTTCGGGTGGGCCTGGTCCACCTGCTGCTGCAGCACACGTCGGCTTCGCTGAGCCTGAACGAAAACGCCGATCCCGACGTGCGCGCCGATCTCGAACGCTGGACCGACCACGCCATCCCCGAGGGGGCCCGCTATTTCGTCCACACCGCCGAGGGCCCCGACGACATGCCGGCCCATGTGAAGGCCGCCGTGCTGGGCACATCCGTCACGCTGCCGGTGCGCGAAGGCCGCCTGGCGCTGGGCACCTGGCAGGGGCTTTATCTTGGTGAACACCGCGACCACGGCGGCGGCCGATCTGTCGTCGCGACATTGTGGGGACAGGGCGGCCCGGCCCGTGCCAACGATTCCAACAACACGGAGGACTGATGCGCATCCACCTGTTGATCCCGTTCCTGCTGTTGGCCCCGACCGCGCGCGCGGCCCCCGCCCGGGCACCCGCGATTCGGTTGCTGTGGCCCGCAGGTGCGCCTGGGGCACTGGGCACCGACGACACTGACAAGCCATCACTGACGGTCTTCCTTCCCCCGGCGGGCAAAGCTGTCGGCGCAGGCGTCGTGATCTGCCCCGGCGGCGCGTACACCAAATTATCGATGGATCACGAAGGCGCGAAGGTTGCCGACTGGCTGAACAACCAGGGCATCGCCGCGTTCGTCCTGCGCTACCGGCTGGGGCCGCGCTACCACCACCCGATCGAACTGCACGACGTACAGCGCGCCATTCGCGCGGTCCGCAGCGACGCCAATGCCTACGGCGTGGCGCCCGATAGGATTGGCGTGCTGGGATTTTCGGCCGGCGGCCACCTGGCGTCGACGGCCGCCACCATGTTCGACGACGGCGATGCCAAGGCCGGCGATCCCATTGATCGGGTCAGCTGCCGGCCGGACTTTGCGGTCTTGTGCTACCCGGTGATCTTGATGGTGGGACCGGGCACGCACGAGGGATCGCGAAAGAACCTGCTGGGCGACACGCCCAGCGCCGGCCTGATGGAACAACTGTCCAGCGAGCGCCACGTCACCGCCCGCACGCCGCCCACCTTCCTGTTCCATACCGACCAGGACAAGGGCGTGCCCGCCGAAAACAGCGTGGCGTTCTATCTGGCGCTGCGCCAGGCGCACGTGCCGGCCGAGCTGCACATCTACGAGCGGGGCGGCCATGGACTGGGCCTGGCCACCTTGGACCCCATCCTTTCGACCTGGACGGCGCGCCTTTCAGACTGGTTCCGGGCCCGGGGCATCATCCCGAAATAGACCGCAAGAAAGGGAGGGAAGGCGGTGGCTGACCGTGTATTCTCCCCGCATGCGATTTGGCATATGGCACCCCATCGAGAGCGCGGCGACAGTCGCGCCCGATGCCCCAGGGGTGCTGCAAACCCGGGCGGAGGGCGTGTTGGACTATGAGAGGGGCCTCAGCGCCATGGTCTTTTACGCCCACTCCGGGACAGAGGAGAATTTGCGGGCCTACGTCACAGGACGCGGCGCGGCAGCCCTACGACGGGCGGCGGCGGCCGGCGCGCGCTGGATCCGTTTCGCGGAGGCAGCCGAGCCCGCGCCCGCCTTCGACGAGCTGATGGCGGCGTTCACGGAGCGATTCGGTTCGACCCCCCTGGCTAACAGAGCCAAAAGTGCCTGAGTCGAGGGGCAAAGGCCTCACGTACCGCGAAGCCGGCGTCGACATAGACGCAGGCGATCTTCTGGTCGAGCGCATCAAGTCGCACGTCAAACGCACCAGCCGTCCCGAGGTGCTGACCGGGCTTGGCGGTTTCGCGGGGCTGTGCGGCCTGCCGCAGGGTTACAAGGATCCCGTGCTGGTCGCCTGCACCGACGGCGTGGGTACGAAACTCAAGCTGGCTTTCTTGACCGGGCGCCACGATACCGTCGGCGTCGACCTGGTCGCGATGAACGTCAACGATCTGGTGGTATGCGGCGCCGAGCCGCTGCTATTCCTGGATTATTTTGCCGCGGGCGCACTGGAAGTCTCGGTCGCCGAGCGTGTCATCGCCGGCATCGCCGACGGCTGCCAGCAGGCGGGTTGCGCTTTGCTGGGCGGCGAGACGGCCGAGCTGCCCGGTTTTTACGCCAAGGGTGAATACGATCTTGCCGGATTCTGCGTGGGTGTCGTCGACCGCGCGGCCCGCGTCGACGGCAGCACCATCGCGGCGGGCGACGTGCTGCTGGGTCTGGCGTCGTCCGGCTTTCACTCGAACGGCTACTCGCTGGTCCGGCGCGTTTTCCTTGAACACGCGAAGTTGACTGTGGACGCGCGGATTGACGGTGTGGACGGCACCCTGGGCGAGGCGTTGCTGCGGCCGACCCGCATCTATGTCCGGCCGCTGCGCAAGTTGTATGCGGCCGGCCTGCTAAAGGGCGCCGCGCACATCACCGGCGGCGGCCTGGTCGATAATCCGACGCGCATGCTGCCGCCCACCGCGCGCCTGAAGTTGCAGATCGATATGCGCGGCTGGACGTTGCCACCACTGTTCGCAGCGCTACAACGCCTGGGCGATGTGGCGCCCGAGGAAATGCGCCGCACTTTCAACATGGGCGTGGGGATGATTGTCGCTGTCGCGCCGAACAGGGCCGACGAAGCCCGCCGTATTCTCGAAGGCGAGGGAGAAACCGTCTTCCGCGTGGGCCAGGTCGCCGCCGCGCAGGTGCCCGAGGGAACCGCCACCGAGAACATCCCGGTGGAGTTCCTCGGGTGAAGCTGGGCGTCCTCGCCTCCGGGGGCGGCTCGAACCTTCAGGCGCTGATCGACGCGCAGATACCTGTCGCGGTTGTCGGCGTCAACGTCCCCGGCTGCGGCGCCTTCGACCGCGCGCACGCCGCCGGCCTGCCGAACTTCGTGTTGGACCACAGGGCTTTTCCGTCGCGGGCCGATTTCGATCGCGCATTGGTGGCCCGGTTGCAAAAGTACGACGTCGATCTGGTGGTACTGGCCGGCTTCATGCGCCTACTGACGCCGGACTTTCTCGGCGCCTTCCCCCACCGCGTGATCAACGTGCACCCCGCCCTGTTGCCCGCCTTCCCGGGCGTCCACGCGCAACGGCAGGCCTTCGATTACGGGGTGAAGGTGGCCGGCTGCACGGTTCACTTCGTGGATGCCGGCACCGACACCGGCCCCATCATCGCGCAGGCCGCCGTGCCCGTGCTGGACGACGACGACGCGGAAAGCCTGCGCCTGCGCGTGTTGGCCGAAGAACACCGCCTGCTGCCGGCCGTGGTGCGCGCGTTTGCCGAAGGGCGAATCGAACTGGTCGGCCGCCGCGCGCGCGTGCGGGTGCCCATACTCCAGTGACTGCTGGAGCTAGCGCAGCGGTTCCAGCCAGCCCCACCGATCGGGTGTCTCGCCGGTGAACAGACCAAGGAATGCCTTCTGCAGCTTGGCCGTGATGGGGCCGCGGCGGCCCGCGCCAACGACCATACCGTCGACCGACCGCACGGCCGCAAGTTCGGTCGCGGTGCCGGTGAGGAAGATCTCGTCGGCCAGGTACAGCAACTCGCGCGGCAAGACTTCCTCACGAACGGTAAGGCCCATGTCCTTGGCCAGCGCGAAGACCGCGTCGCGCGTGATGCCGGGAAGAATCGCCGCCGACAGGGGGGGCGTGAACAGCACGCCGTCGCGCACGAGAAACAAATTCTCGCCGGCGCCCTCGCTGAGATTCCCGAACGCGTCCAGTGCAATGGCCTCGACGTAGCCGTGGCGGTGCGCCTCCATCGACATCAGCTGCGACGACAGGTAATTGCCACCCGCCTTGGCCATGGCGGGAAAGGTATTGGGCGCCATGCGCGACCACGACGAGACGCCGACGTCCACGCCCTGCTCAAGCGCGTCCGGCCCCAGGTACGAGCCCCATTCGAACGCAGCGACGGAAAGTTCCACCGGCGTCTCCCGGCCCGCATCCACGCTGAGCGAGCCAAGTCCGCGGTAGACAAGCGGCCGCACGTACGCCGCGCGCAGCTTGTTGACGCGCACGACCTCGTGGCAGGTGAGCGCCAGCTTGTCGAGGGGCTGCGGCAGATCCATGCGGTAGATGCGTGCCGAATCGGCCAGCCGGCGCAGGTGGGCGCCCAGTCGAAAGAACGCCGGCCCTGTCTTCGTCTCGTAAACGCGAATGCCCTCGAACACCGACGAGCCGTAGTGCAGGCCGTGCGCCAGTACGTGAACAGTCGCTTCCGCCCAGGGGACCAATTTTCCTTTGTGCCAGATGAATTCGGTGGGTTTCATGGGACCGAAAAGAGTATCGCAGTTGACGAAATCGGGCCACCCGGGCCCTAATCATCGGCGATGAGACCATCCGGCTGCGTGCGGGCAGGATTCCTGGGCGCCGTGGTGGCGCTGGTGGTGGCGCAGATGGTTGCGTGCGACGGCGCGCAGGATGCCGTCGGTGATGGCGGCATCGCGACTTTCAGCGACGGGGGCGCGTCCGATGGGGGTGCCGATGCGGGCATGGGATACGCCGGCACGCTGCCCGGCAGCAAGCGCCGTTACCGTGTCCTGTCCGGACGTGGTGGCACCGCCGTGACCCCCGAAGCCCTGACAGCCGCCGCGACAGCCGCCGACGCCGTGTGCCTGGGCGAGATTCACGACAACGACGACTACCATTCGGTGCAGCTGCTGCTGGTGCAAGGGCTAAGCGCGGCGGCAGTCGCCGACAAGCACCCGCTGGCCCTGGGCATGGAGATGTTCGGCAAGGCGTTTCAGGCGCCCCTGGACGACTACGTCGCAGGAACGATCGACGAGGCGACGATGCTGGCGCAGACGCAATACAAGAAGCGCTGGGGATTCGATTTCGCGTATTACCGCCCGTCGGTGCAGGTGGTCGTGCAGGCCAAACAGGCATTGCGCGGCCTGAACGCGCCGTCGGAGATCACGACCAAGGTCGGGCGCACGGGGCTCGGGTCACTGACCGCGGACGAGAGGGCGTCGCTGCCCGAGCTGGACCTGACCAACGATGCGCACCGGGCCTGGTTCCGCACGGCCCTCGGCACAAGCGCCCCGACCACGCCCGAGGCGTTCGAGCGCTTCTATACGGCGCAGGTGATCTGGGACGAGACAATGGCCGACACCGCCTGGCGGTGGCTGGCGGCCGCCGATGGGACGGGCCGCCGGCAAATCGCGGTCCTGGCCGGCGTCGGCCACTGCATAGATTTCGCAATCCCCGCACGCATGCGCCGCCGGGGCGCGACGAAAGTCGTGTCGATAAAGCCCGTCTACGAACAGGCACAGGACGTTGCGGACGCCATCAAGGAAAATCTGAGCGACTTCCTGGTGGTGATGGAACCGGGGTAGGACCGAACAGCTTCGCGATGCTCGGCTGTGCCAGGAACCGGGCGACTGGCAAGTGCGGCCGTGGAAGATCGCCCCCCATGAGCCTGGACATCGGCGAGATCGACGCACACCGCCCACTACATGCCGGGCTAGCGAAATGGTAAACGCGGCGGACTTAAAAGGGTGCCGCCGCTGATCACGTCTGGACACCCTGAGTGGGCAATGACCTTGATTCCAGGGGGTTGGGACCACTCGGGGTGCCGCGGTGATCACGGGCGATCACGGGCGATCACGGTCGGTGATCAGCTTTTTGGGGAGCAGGTCAGCAGAAAGTTCCCAGATGGTTCCGAAAACTTACCACCCTCGGGTGGTAAGTCACCGCAGGCTATTCGTCCCCGCGATAGAATGGCCAGGGCCGGCGTGGACAGGCCCGGCATGCAGGGTGACCTTGTGGACATCGCGATCGACAACAGCGTCGTCTCCAGCCTCTACGCGGATAGCGACCTCCTAGGGACATTCAAGGCGAGGCTCATCCAAGGCGGGCTGCGCCTCGTTGTTTCGTATCCGGTCCTTCACGAGACGGTGGCGACACGCAATCACGCGAAGGCGTTCGGCCGCGTTCAGATGATCGTGTCGTTGGCGAAAACCCTCGGCTCGCGCTTCGTGCTCGCCGGAGAGGCCGGCCGGATTGTTTACGCGGAACTGGCCACTGCCACTACCAGGAGCAGCACCTTGTCAGTTCCGGCCACCGAAGCTCGGCAGCTCCTCGACATCCTCGGATCGCCTGACTTCGAATCGAACCTTCCATCACTGCTGCCGAAGCTTCAGCAGCACCTCAACAAGACCACCACCTTCGAGAACGACAAGAAGGCGCGCGCGAACGGACTTGCCGACCTGACACTGGCTAAACCCAACGACATGGAGCGCATGCTGCGTGATCTCCGCAAGGACAACGATTTTTGGCGCACCCCCTTCTTCGAAGGGATGACCGACCACGGCCGGTATCGCCAGCGGATGCGGGAGCATCCCCGTGGGTATCCGGCCGCCCTGACGTTCGCGACGTACAGCTTCTTGATCGCCATGAGCGCCATCTACGGCGGTGTCGGCTACGGGAAGATGGCTGGTGTTCTGAAGGCGCCCCACGAAGGAGATTGGGTTGACGCCCAGATCGCGACCTGCGCGGCGTACAGCCGCTTCCTGCTGACAGAGGACGCCGGACAGCGGAAGAAGATCCAGTTCGCAGCGAAGGAATTTCCCCTGCGATGTACTGCCCTGTCAGTCAAAGACTGGCTCCAGAGCGCGTCGGGCTAATCCTCAAGGATCCGTAACCGTTCAGGCCCCCCCCTTCGCGGGCAAAAAAAAGAGTTGGATCATTTCGATCACTTACGTGGGTGTGAAAGAAGAGGGATCCACGCGGGATCGAAAACATGATCTATGTTGATTGTTGGACCCGGAGAATCGCATCGTCGAGCTCGAAGTCGCACTGGCGGCGAGGGATGCCCGGATCGCCGAGCAGGATGCGCAGATTGCGCGACTCGAGACTCGGGTGGCAGAGCTGCTCAATCAGGTTGCGCGGCTGACCGAGCTGCTGGATAGGAATTCGCGCAACTCGAGCAAGCCGCCGTCGAGCGACCCACCGGGCACACGCGCCGAGCGCCGCGGGAGAGGCAAGGGCAAGAACAAGCGAGGGGCGCAACCGGTCCGTGCAGCGGGACTTGTACTTCTTCGACATCTTCCAGCGGGCCGTCCACGCCCAGAAGAGGCTCGAACCGTGACCGGCTACCGTCCGGCGAGGCGGCGGCGCTCGCCAGTGACCAGGTCGACGCGGAAGAGGTGGCCGAAAAGGTAGAAGCCGTGCGGGTCGTCCGCCAGCACGCGGGCGGCAGACGCCGAGACGGCCTGGTACTGGAATCGCCCGGCCCGCTGGTGATCGATCGTCGGGGGAACCAGTCCGTCGGGCAGGGCCTCCACGGTCCGCCGTTCCAGGTCCACGAGGACGGCGTGTTTCGGATGACTCGGGCCCGCGAATCGCGGATGGGTAGTGACGTAGACCTGGCGAGGACCAGGGCTGGACCCGGCGAAGCACGGGGTCTCGGTGGGGATCTCCTGGCCCAGGTCGATGGGCTCCTGCCAGCCCGCCGCGGTGCCGAGGCGGGCGCGCAGCCGGCCCTTCACGGTCTCGAGCAGCGCCGTTTCACCATTCGGCAAGAGCGTGGTCGAGCGCCAGTTCTCCCGATCGATCGGGAGGCTCGCCAGGCTCTCGCCAGTGCGGCCGTCACGCAAAGCGAGGGCAGGGCCCTCGGACACAAGCACCCGTCCGCCACCCTGGGTAACCCCGATGAGCTCGTCGTCCTCCCAGACCAGAGGGATCGCCCCGAGGCGCCGCCACGTGCCACGGATCAGGTCCAGCTCATCGATCGACCAACGACGGCCGTGCTGGTCCCTCGCATACGAGCGAAAGTGGGATGGTGACACGAAGAGTCCCGTTGGAGGACTGTGCCACGTCGCCTCGTATGTCACCGCGCCCGAAGCGAGGTCGAGCGCCTGCAAAGTCTTCTTGCGGTCGCTGAATAGCAGTGCGCTTGTGCCATCGGAGGAGATGTCCATCCAGTCGGGACGGAACGCGAGGGGGATCGACGCGCGCGGCCGGGCGGCGCCGTCGAGGTCCCAGGCGACGATCTGCGCCGGCCGCTCCGCCCTCAACGAGCCGATCGACCATGGCTGGCCACTCTGCAGCCAGACCACGCGGCTGGCGGCCGACGCCAGACGGAAGTCGAACGGGTATGAGCCCCAGGGGTCGACGGGGATCTGCATCCACCGTCCGCTGTCTGGGTGCACGACGAACGAGCAGTAGAACCTGCCGCGGCGGCCCGAGAACGCGATCCACCCACCCCCGCCTGTGAACACGGGATGGACTTCGTCCAGCTCAGCGGGGCTGGCGACCAGGCGCCGGGCCGGCACGAGCGCAAGGCCGATGGCCAGCACCATGACCGCCGGCCACGCGAGCGCCGAGAGCGTCCTGTGCACGCGCTTGCCGTCGATCCCCCCGCGGGCGAGCGCGATCGCCGCCGCCGTGAGCCACGCGAGCCCCGCCACCGTGCACCCGACGACCAGCGCCTGGTCCCGCGCGGTCTTGCTGGTCGCCTGGACCGCCAGTGCGAATTCCCAACGCCATACGCTCGCCACCGCGAGCAGCCCCCAGGCGATGGCGGCCACCGCGTCGCCGACAAGGGCGAACGATCGCAGGCGCACGACCAGACTCGCGCCGAGCCCCAACGCGAACACCAGCAGCGTTCCCGCGGCAAAAAGCAGACGCTTCAAAGCGAACGGGGGGGCGAGGACGCTCGCATCGACCAGCGCCGTCGGCGCGATGACCAGGAACTGGGTCGCCATCAGTAAGCTGAGCGCACCCAGCAGCTTGCCACCGAGGAGGGCTGGGTAGCTGATGGGACGCGACAGGTAGAACCCCAAACGTCTCGATACGAGCTCGGGCGTTATCAGCGTGCCCCCGAGCAGCGGCGCGACCACCAGCGTGAGCAGCACGAGCAGCATCTGTGCCACGGGCCCACGCATTGTTCCGTTGACGCCCGGGAGCTCCGTCGAAAGGACCGGCATCACGCCCACGGCGACGCCGAGCAGGAGCAGGTACGCCCGCGCCCGCGCCTCCCTCCGTGCGAGCGCAAACGCCGCCCTCACGACGCCGCCTCCGGCTCACGCGGCACGCCCGTCGCGCCCTGCTCGACGACTGCCGCGAACACCTCCTCCAGCGATGCGGTCCCGTCAGGGAGGCGTCGAAACGCGGCCTTGACGGTCTCGATGTCGTCGTCCAGCACCACCTTGCCTCCGTTCAGGATCACGATGTGGTCAGCGATGCGCTCGACGGCGGCCAAGTCGTGCGTCGTCATCACGATAGTCATGCCCCGGTCCGCCAGCTCGCCGATCACTTCGGTGAAGAAGTCGCGGCGGGCGATCACGTCGAGCCCCAGCGTCGGGTCGTCCAGCAGCAGCAGCTCGGGGCCGTGCCCCAGCGCCAGCGCCAACGCAAGCTGGGCCTTCTGGCCCTTGGACATCTGCGCGTTCGGTACCCGCAGCGGGACGCCGAAGCGATCGAGGCGGGTCATCACCTGCCGCGTGTCCCACGTCCGATAGAGCGAGCCGCAGAACGCGACCAGCGCGCTCGCGTTCATCTCGGGCGGAAAGTCCGGCTCCTCGGGCACGACGCCGATGCGCTCCATCAGCGACGTGCGTTCGCGCCACACGTCGCGTCCGAACAGCGTCGCGCGGCCCGCCTCGGGCCGGCGCTGGCCCAGCAGGCAGCGCATCGCGGACGACTTGCCGGCGCCGTTGCGCCCCAACAGCGCGAAAGTCGAACCGCGCGGCACTGCGAACGAGACGCGTTCGAGGGCGGTAACCCGCCCGTAGCGGACAGTCACCGCGTCCAGCGCCGCCGCGGGATCGCCCGTGCTCATCGCTGGGCCCCGCTCGCTGGCAGGTGCACCCGATCGAGCACGGCGCGCAGCTCGCGGACCGCCTCTTCTTCAGTCGCGCCCACGGTCGCCGCCACGCCGGCGTAGCGGAGGGCGGCCTCGCGCAGGACGCGCTGGCGCTCGGGCCGGCGCATGGCGGGCGGCGCCTCCGCCACCGACGTGCCCTCGCCCCGTCGCACTGTGAGGACCCCGGCTTCGCACAGGCGCTGATACGCCTTGGCCACGGTGGCGGGGTTCACCATCAGCTGCCGGGCGAGGTCTCGCACGGACGCCACCGCCGCCCCGGGCGCGAGCGCCCCCGTGCTGACCAGACGCCGCACGCCCTCCTCGATTTGGCGCCAGATCGGCGCCGCGTCCTTCGGATCCACGCGCAGTCGATGCATCGCTGTACTAGTACTATGATACATGCGGCGATCTAGATCAAGGTCACGAACGGCACCTTCGTGTCGTGCCTTCCGTGTGCGGTAGCAACCAGGCTCAGATTGCCTGCACGCTAGCCGTCTCGCGCAGCCATGTCGGGAGCGTCGTTTGCCCGACCCCCGAGTGATGAATGAGACCACGGCCAGGGCGGCGTTTCACGATGGCCATTTCCAGTGCCGCCATGGCCAGGTGACGGTCCACGTTCCGGCTGGTCGCCCAGCCAACCAGGCGCCTGGAAAACAGATCAAGAACGATGGCAAGGTACGAGGTGGGCCACGCGCGGTCACGGGCGCTCGCGGTGAAAGCGCGCGAGCAGGTTCGGCGCGATGGGGAAGCCGTGCTTCGAATCAATGGGCGGCCGTAACCATCGGCCACTCCACCGTGCTCGTAACCGAACGGTACGCCCCTCTCCGGGCGGACCTCTTCAGCGCGGCCGAACTCAAGAGGGTGCGGGTGGACCTGAGCCGGTGGTAAGGTCCTTTCCCTTCCGGCGGCCCGTGCCGGCTGCGAGGAAGAGAAGTCGAAGTAGCCGAGCAGGTGCAGATGATCGCAAGATAGTTCCCGAGTCCAGGGTCGCGTCGGTTCGAGCGCCCCGAAGTCTCGGGAAAGATTGAACATGCCGGGGTGGCGAAATGGTAAACGCGGCGGACTTAAAATCCGCTTTCCCGAAAGGGATGTATGGGTTCGAGCCCCGTCCCCGGCACAGTCACGACGCTCGGCGCAGTGGCTTCGGAAGGTGGTCGATGTTCTTCCGTGCGCGAGCAAGATCGTACATGGCCTGAAGGTTCATCCAAAACTGCGGCGTGTTGTCGAACACGGCTCCGAGGAGCCACGCGGTCTCGGGTGTGATTCCCCGCTTGCCCGTGCAGATCTCATTCACCCGCTGAAGCGAGATACCGAGCCGCTCGGCGAGCTTGGTCTGCGGAATTTCCAGCGGGACCAGGAACTCCTCGCGGAGAATCGCACCGGGGTGAATCGGATTGTTCTTCGGAATCATGTTTCTCCCTCCATCTAGCGGTAGTCGGTCAATTTCACTTCGGACGCCACACCGTCAGTCCACTTGAACACGATTCGGAACTGGTCGTTGACCCGAACGCTCCAGAGGCCTACCAAGTCGCCCTTGAGCTGCTCCAGCCGATTGCCAGGCGGAACTCGCAAGTCATGCACGTTGGTCGACGCCGCAATCATCATCATCTTTCTTCTTGCCGACTTCTTCACATCCGCCGAGAACGCCCGGGATCGAGCCGATGGGACATCGTGGTAAACGTCCTCGGTGGCGCCGTCCCCGAAGTTCACGATCACGTAAAAATAGTACCCCATACATGGGTACCGTGCAATCAGGCATTACACTGGACTACTCGGCATTTGCCCGGACCGCTGCACCAAATCGTGCACCAACCGCCGAGACCTGGCGTGACGTCGCCGGTCTCGTTCGCTAGTCTCCCGGATGCATACGGCCAACATCATCCCGGTTTTAGACGTCCCAGGTCTCACCAGGTCTCGGGAGCATTCTTCTTAAAATCCGCTTTCCCGAAAGGGATGTATGGGTTCGAGCCCCATCCCCGGCACAGCGAGAATCGTTGGGGATTTCCGTGGGAGCGGGCGCCGCGCACGAGGTGAAATTCCGCTGCGCGGGGTTCTCCTCTGGTTCTCTTGCGCGTTGCTCACGCCCCGCCGGCCGCCTCGGCACCCTCGTCGACCAACGCGGGCCCCGCTTTGGCGAGCCCCAGCGAAAGCCGCGCGTCCGCCTCACGCACTCGGTGGTCCTCTCCGATGTGGCCGTACGTCTCTGTGGTGAGCACTGGCGTGCTGTGCCCGAGGTTCCGCTGCACGTCGGCGATGGAAATGCGCCCACGCGCACCCGGCCCGGGCCCTTGCCACCCTTCTGCGACCCTCGTACGCTACCCATTGGCGGAGCCCTCCTGTTCCGTCTCGCGCCCGCCCGGTCGCCGCCGGTGCGGGCGCTTCGTTTCTGAAAGGCCGATTCTACCGGGAACGATGCCGACGCTGGGCGCGGACACACCAGGCCGGCCCGGCCGTCGGTTGATGTCTACCGCGTTGGGGGTTTACGATTGCGCAATGAGGGGCAGTGTTTGTGTTGTGGGGTTTGCCGTCGCCGTCAGCCTGGGTCGGGAGGCAAACGGACAGGAACTGGAACGTCTACGCCAAACCCAAGACCAGGCAAACCGGCTCGAAGAAGAACGACAAGCCCAAGAGCAGCAGCAGCGCTATCGCGAGTCCCTGCAGCGCGAAGCTGCCGAGGCTGCAGAACGATCGCGACACAACGAAAGAATGGACATCGAGCGGCAGCGCCTAGAGTTAGAGCGGCAACGCGCGACCCCGACTCCCATCCCCAGGTATTTCCCCGCTTACGTGCCGGAGCCGACCGAGCCACTACCGCCACGGCGCCAGTGGGTCATCGTGAGCAATGATTCAGACGCGGAGGCCTTCGGATACGACGCTTTATCGCTTCGTCGCGCTGGAAACGCCAGGTTGTTTTGGATGCAAATGGGAAAGGGAGGCAGGTCGCAGGTGCTAGCAGACTGCCGCGGTAGGACCTTCGCTTTCACGGACGACGATTCGCCCCCAAGGAAGGCCGGGCGGGGTTCAATCATGGAAGCGCTGATAACTGCGGTCTGCAGGGGCCGCTGAATTGACGGCGCGGACCGTCGCGCACCCTAGATCGCCTTGGTCATCCGGCGTCCTCCGATGCGGGTAAGGCGGACGAAGCCCTTCAGGTCACGAGCGGAAATTCGCCAGCGCGACCCCTCGCTTCCGAGTCGGTGCGCGGGCAACCGCCCGTCGTGGATTAG
>JANXXE010000015.1 GCA_025350815.1 Myxococcales bacterium
GGCGCCGAGGAGTTCGGCTTCTCGACGGCGCCGCTGGTGGCCGTCGGCTGCATCATGATGCGTGTCTGCCACTTGAATACGTGTCCGGTCGGCGTGGCCACGCAAGATCCCGAGCTGCGCAAGCGTTTCACCGGGGACGCGTCGCATGCGGTGAACTTCATGCGTTTCGTCGCGCAGGAGGCGCGCGAGCTGATGGCGTCACTGGGTTTCCGCACCTTCAACGAGATGGTGGGCCGCAGCGAATGCCTGGAGACGCGGGGGGCGATCGATCACTGGAAGGCCAAGGGCATCGACCTGTCGACGATCTTCTACAAGCCGACCGTGCCGGACGACGTGCCGGGTCGCTGCACCATCGCGCAAAACCATTCACTTGAAAAGGAGCTGGACGACCGGACCTTGATTCCGCTGTGTCGCCCGGCCCTGGATGACCAGCGTCCCGTCGAGGCCAGCCTGCCCATTCGCAACACCCATCGGACGGTGGGCACGCGGCTGGGCAGTGAGGTCACGCGGCGATACGGCCCAAGTGGCCTTCCCGACGACACGGTACAGCTACATTTCACGGGGTCGGCGGGGCAAAGCTTCGGCGCCTTCGTGCCTGCGGGCATCACGCTGACGCTTGAGGGCGACGCGAATGATTATCTCGGCAAGGGCTTGTCGGGCGGCAAGATCATCGTTTTCCCGCCGAAGAACGCGACCTTCGTGCCCGAGGACAACGTCATCACCGGCAACGTCGCTTTTTACGGCGCGACCAGCGGCGAGGCGTACATCCGGGGCATCGGCGGCGAACGCTTCTGCGTTCGCAATAGCGGCGTGCGCGCGGTCGTCGAGGGCGTGGGCGACCACGGCTGCGAATACATGACGGGGGGCCGCGTGGTTGTCCTGGGCGCGACCGGCCGGAATTTCGCCGCTGGCATGTCAGGCGGCATCGCCTATGTCCTAGACGAGGGACGATCATTCGCCAGCCGCTGCAACGGCGAAATGGTGGGGCTGACGGGTCTTGACGATGCGGACGAAATCGAGGTCGTGCAGACGATGATCCGCAGCCATTTCGAGGCGACGGGCAGTCAGCGCGCCCAGACCATTCTGACCAACTGGGCGCACTGGCGGCCGCTGTTTGTCCAGGTGATGCCCAACGACTACCGACGGGTGTTGGAGGCGCAGAAGCAGATGCGGCAAAAGGGTCTGTCGCCCGAAGAAGCCGAGATGGCAGCTTTTGAGATGAACACGAAAGAGCCCGCGCGGCTGATCGGCAAATAACAGGTCATGGGCAAGCCGACTGGCTTCATTGAATACCCGCGAACGATTCCGATTTCCCGACATCCCCGGGAACGCATCGCAAGCTGGGGCGAATTTCACGAACACCTGCCCGAGGAGACGTTGCGCGAGCAGGGCGCCCGCTGCATGGACTGCGGCGTGCCGTTCTGCCACACCGGCAAGCTGATTGAAGGGCTGACATCGGGCTGCCCGCTGAACAACCTCATCCCGGAATGGAACGATCTGGTCTATCGGGGCCGCTGGCGCGTGGCACTGGACCGCCTGCACAAGACCAACAACTTTCCCGAGTTCACCGGTCGCGTCTGTCCGGCGCCTTGCGAGGGATCGTGCGTGCTGGGCATCAATTCGCCCGCCGTGACGATCAAAAGCATAGAGGTGTCCATCGTTGATCGCGGCTTCGACGAAGGCTGGATCGTCGCCGAGCCGCCCAGCGTGCGCACCGGCAAGCGCGTGGCGGTTATCGGGTCGGGGCCGGCGGGGCTGGCGTGCGCGGCCGAGTTGAACAAGGCGGGGCATACCGTGACGGTCTTCGAGCGCGCCGATCGCATCGGCGGGCTGTTGCTGTACGGCATTCCACCCATGAAGCTGGACAAGGGTCTGGTCGACCGGCGGGTGAAGTTGCTGGCGGAAGAAGGCGTCCGTTTCGTGACCAATGTCGAGGTGGGCAAGAACTACGCGACGGCGCGGGTGCGCGAGGAATCCGACGCGGTCGTGCTGTGCGGGGGGGCCACCTGGGCGCGCGATCTGGGCGTCGAGGGGCGCAGCCTGAAGGGCGTCCACTACGCGATGGAATTCCTGACGGCGTCGACCAAAAGCTTGCTGGACAGCGGCCTTGCGGACGGCAAGTACATCTCGGCCAAGGACAAGAATGTCATCGTCATCGGCGGCGGTGACACCGGCACGGACTGTGTCGGCACATCGCTGCGCCATGGTTGCAAAAGCCTGGTTCAGCTTGAAATCCTGCCGCGCCCGCCGGACGATCGCGCGTCCGACAATCCGTGGCCGCAGTGGCCCAAGATCTATCGCATGGACTACGGGCAGGAGGAGGCCGCCGCCCTGTTCGGCGCGGACCCGCGGCAATACGCCGTGCAGACCAAGCGCCTGGTCGGCGACACCGACGGCAACCTGCGCAGCGTTCACGTCGTGGGCATCCGCAAGGCGGCGGGCCCGGGCGGCGCCCCGCGCTTTGAAGAGATCCCGGGCACCGAAGGTGTGCTGCCCGCCGACCTGGTGTTGCTGGCGATGGGATTTGTCGGGCCCGAACGCGAAGGCCTGCTGGCGGATCTTCAGGTCAAGCTGGACCAGCGTGGCAACGTGGCGGTTGGCAGCGACAAGCAAACCAGCGTCCCGGGCGTCTTCGCCGCCGGCGACATGTCGAGGGGCCAGTCGCTAATCGTGTGGGCGATAGCCGAGGGCCGTCAGGCCGCCAGGGGAGTCGACCGCTTCCTGATGGGCGAAACCGCCCTCAGTTAGATGCGCGCAGGTGCTTGATGCGCAGACTGCGGAACATGACCGGATCGTTGTGACCCGCGACGCCGAAGAATCCCGACGTCCGATCCTTGCCGGGGTGGGCCTTGCCGTTCATGAATTCGGTGACCTTCGAAAGGTCGGCGTCCAGGATCGTCGTGCCGTTCAGTTCCACCTTGATCGTCGACCCCCGCACGGTGACCTGCTCGAAGTTCCATTCACCGACGGGGCGCAGGTACCCCCGGTGGGCCGCCACCTGGCCGTAGGCCGAGCCGTGGAATTGCCGGGCATCGAGGGTGGCGTATTTCGGAGATTCGCTGTCCAGTACCTGAAGTTCGCACATCCCGTCGTAGGCCGTGTCGCCGGCGCCCGGGTAACGAATGGCCAGGCCATTGTTGCCGCCGGGCGGCAGCTTGAATTCCAGCCGGGCCACAAAGTCCGACGTCGATTGCTTCGCGTAGATCGTTCCGCCCTTGCCCGGCTTGCAACGGATGGCGCCGTCGACGATCTCGTAGTTGTCCAGCGGTCCATCCCAGTCGGAAAAGTCGCGGCCGTTCCACAATGACTTGAAATCGCGTTCGTCCGTCGCGGTCAGGGCTGCCATGGCCTCGTCGTACGGAATGTCGCGCACGTACACGTTGCGGAACCAGGTCGGCTGCGTGTGCGCCTGCAATTCGATGGGCCCCGTGGCGGCGGCGGGTTTGTCACGCTGCTTGTAATTTTCCAGGGCCACGCGGTCGACGACCAGTTTGCCGTTCAGCCACACCCAGACCAATTCGCCCACCATGCGCACACGCAGGGCGTTCCACTGCCCCACCGGCCGGTCGGCGCGGACGGCAGGTCGATTGCCGGCCTTGACGTTGTTCCACAGGGCGCCCGAGCCCTTGTCCGCCCCGTGCTGCAGGGCATCGGCATTGTCCGGATCCCACAGTTGCACCTGGGGCAGGCCGCGCAGGTAAATGCCGCTGTCGCCCTTGGCCTGCACCTTCCAGTCAATCAGTAACTCGAAATCGCCGAAGGACTTGGTCGAAACCAGGTTGCTGCCGGCGCCGTCGTTGGCCAGCACGCCGCTGTCGGCCCGCCAGTGGTCGGTGGGTGCCTGCCAGCCGGCCAGGCTGCGGCCATCGAACAGGGCCACGAAGCCCGGCGGTGGCGTGCCCGGTTGTGTCGGGGCGGCGGGGGTGTGTGTGGTGGCGGCGCAGGCGCAGCCAAGGATCATGAGCATGAGAAGGCCGGGCCAGGTGCGGGTTACAGACATGGTCAGACTTTACAGGCCGCCCCGCCGAGCGGCCAAGGAGAACAGCGACCCGTCGCAAGCGCTGTCACCGAATCAGGAAGGCGATGTCGACGCGACGAAATTCTGAGGCGTCCGGGGCGGGCCGGTCGCCCTGGTGTCGGGGATAACTGGGGGGACGTGGCCCTTTGGGCTGTATTTCCGGTTCCTTGGGGCCAAGGTGGCATCCTGGTATGGCTAATGCTGCCAAGGTCGGCACTGGCAAGTTTCGGTATGGACAAGGAGGCTCTGATGACACGCAAGCACACGGGACACACGGGATTGTGGTTGGGCGCGGCGGGGCTGGCGGTTGTTTCGGTGTTGGGTGCTGCCCGCCCGGCGCAGGCCTGCGGCGGTTTCTTCTGCAGCCAGACCCGGGTCGACCAATCGGGTGAGCAGATCGTCTTTTCGATCTCCCCGGACCACGTGACGGCGTACATCCAGATCTCGTTCACCGGGAAGGCCAAGGATTTCGCGTGGGTGGTCCCCGTGCAGTCGAAACCTGTTATCAGCGTCGGCTCGCAGGCGGTCTTCACGCAGCTTCAGGGGCGGACCACGCCCGTGTTCAACGTCGATTGGGGCACGTCGATCGCAGGCCAGTGTCAGGGAAGGTCTGTTGACCTTGCGGGTGCAGCGGCCCCCACCGCTGGCGCCAAGGACGCGACCGGCGTGCAGGTGGTCGACGAAAGGGAAGTCGGGCCGTACAAGACGGTGACCCTGGAATCGAAGGACGCCGATGAACTGATCAAATGGCTGAACGACAACGGCTACGAGCAGCCGGCTTCGTCGACGCCGCTTATCAAGCACTACGTCGACAAGAACATGCTGTTCGTGGCCCTGCGGCTTAAGCAGAACGCGACCGTCGGCGAGATCCAGCCGCTGGTCCTGGACATGGACTCGGATCCCGAGGCCTGCGTGCCGCTGATTCTCACCCAGGTGGCGGCGACGCCCGACATGCCGGTGCGGGTGTACGTGCTTAGCGACTACCGCGCGTTTCCGCGCAACTGGTTCCACGTCGAGATCAACGAGCGCAGGATCAATTGG
>JANXXE010000054.1 GCA_025350815.1 Myxococcales bacterium
CCGCCACCGATGCGGCAGAAACGTGGCTCATGGAGTACCTGGCTGACCGGTGTGAGGCTCCGGCCCGGGAAATCACGGCGGCAGGGCTGCTCGACGGGCACACCGGTCGGGCCCTGCGCCGGGCACGCGAGCGGCTCGGAATCAAAGCGCGTCAGGTTGGGATCCCCGGTCGACGTGGCGGGGGCGAGTGGGTTTGGCGTGTTCCGCAGTTGCGCCGCGAGTCTGAGATACCGACGGAGCTACCAGGGGTTCAGATTCAGATGCCCCAAGTACGTGCTAGGGCGCCTGAATCCTCGGTGAACGGTCTGGGTGCCCGCAGGTCCGCGCGGGACGCGGAGTTAGAGGACGCGGATTCAGAGGCTCCCGATTCAGATGCCGCACGGCCCGGGGCGCCTGAATCCAACCCAGCAAACGACGGACATGGAGGACAGCATGAAGCGCGAGGCACCTGAGAACACAAGCCAGACGCGGTGTCAGGGCGGCAAAGGACGCCCGTTCCCACATGGTCAGACACCCTCGGGTGCCCTGCCGTGGCAGCGGGGCGGGCCGAGCCCGAATCCGGGCGGTAGGCCCAGGACGGAACCCGAGTTTCGGGCTCGCTGCCGGGAGGTGGCGGCCGAACTGCTGGAGCGGTTGGCCGATGCCGCCCCCGACAACGTGCCGGACCTGGTGCGCGCCTTCGAGGCGATCTCCGACCGGGGTGGCTACTTGACGGCGGACAAGGACGCCCGAATCATTTTTGATGCCATGGCCTTGCCGCACCTGTCAGCGGACCATCGCCAGGGACTAGGCGTGAAGTTTGCCGAGTCGTACCACTCGTCAGCCGCCGCCCCAACGACGGCGGGTGTGATCGAGGAGAAGAAACCATGAATCGGGGTATCGTGGCGGGGCACCGATGACGGCCCGGCGGAAGACCACTACGCGCAAGCCAGTGTCCGGGACCGCGGGTCCGCGTTCGGCCGGCCGCCTACAGCGCGCCATCGACGAGGTGGTGACGCGGGAGATCACCTCGGCTCTGCGCGAGACCGACGGGAACGTTACTCAGTCGGCGAAGGCGCTCGGCATCACCCGCGACTCTCTCATCAAGCGCCTTCGCTCGGTGGGTATCGTGGCCACCACCTTTCGGCCGTAGCGGCCCGGGTCGGTTGACGATCCAGGGCGCGGGGAATACTGTATGGCTAGTCATACGTTAGTGAAGGGAGCCCAATGAGCGACACTAAAACTAAAACGGGTAAGCGACGCCGTGCCAGCCGCCGGGACTTCGGTAGCATCTACGCGGACGGGACGCCCACGGCTCCGCGCTTCTCCGTCATGTGGTGGGAGGGCGGCAGGCGCCGCCGGAGGCGCGGCTTTGGCACACGAACCGACGCGGCTGCGTTCCTGGCCCGGGTTCGCTCGGACCTGGACAGCGGCGCCCGCAATATGGGGGCGCCCGTGGCACCGCCGGATGTGACGGTGGCCGCCGCAATCGACGCCTACGAAGAACACCGACGCGAGAAGGGGAACAAGGAAGGCTCGCTTGGGGATACGACCTACCGCCTGCGTGTGTTCTTCACCGAGCCGGACCTGCTGCTGGCCGATCTGACTCCCGGCAAGTGCGCGGCCTACTACGACGCTGCTCGCACGCGCGTTACCAGGACAGGGCGCCCGTTCTCCGTCGACTCCCACCGAAACATGCTGGCGGAAGCGAAGTCCCTCTTGAAGTGGTGCGTGACCGCGAAGAGGTGGATAGCTCGCAACCCGCTCGATGGCCTGGAAGGGAAGGGCAAGCGCCGCCACGGCAAGCCGCAGTTGCGCATTGATGAGGCTCGGAAGTGGATGGCCACGGCTACCGCGCTCGCGGACGGCGGGGAGCCCGGGGCAGTCGCGGCCATGATGGCGCTGCTGCTCGGCATGCGCGCGGGCGAGATCATCTCCCGGGTGGCCCGCGACTTGGACGACGACGGCCGCCTGTTGTGGATCCCCGACTCGAAGACCGAGGCGGGCCGCCGCACCTTGCGCGTCCCCGAAGTCCTGCGGCCCTATCTGTTGAGGCTGGCCGAGGGGAAGGCGTCGGACGCCCTCCTGTTCGGGCAGCACTGGCGAGATTGGGTCCGAAAGGCCGTCGGCCGCATCTGTACACTCGCAGGCGTGCCCTCCGTCTGCGCCCACTCCATGCGTGGCCTGCATTCCACCCTCGCGATGGAAGCGGGCGTAACCGGCGCGGTGGTGGCGGCGTCCCTGGGACACGAATCGGTCACGACCACGACCCAAAGCTACGCCAGCGCGGACTCGGTCGCTGCGGCCCGCCAGAACCGGGCGCTTACCGTACTCGACGGCGGCGCGATGGCCCGGAAGGCGTCGTGAGCAACCCGCAAGAGAACCAGATGCGAACCACGTGACGCGGAAGCGGCCCCCGAACCACCACGGCCGGAGACGGAGAATCCCTCAACGTCTCGCAGCCTTCGACATGGTGGAGCTGAACGGGATCGAACCGTCGGCCTCCTGAATGCCATTCAGGCGCTCTCCCAGCTGAGCTACAGCCCCCCACCGACGCGATCGTCGACGCCGAACTAACTAGCAGCCGGCCGCGCCCAGGTCAACTGTCGCAAGTCTTTCACCTCATGGCGGCGGGGTGGCCGGGCAGCTTCAGGCGCTTGCCCGTGTCGACCAGGGTCGTGCCCTCGACGCGCAGGATCGAAAGGTCGCCATCGATAAAATTGCCCACGTATAGGTATTTTCCATTCGAGCTGAACACCAGTCCCTCGGGCAGGGCGCCGACCTCGATTTCGTTGCCGCGGCTGACCGTCTTGCCGTCGATCTTCAGTGCGATGATCGAGCCATTGCGGTGGTAATAGGGCAGGGCCCTGGCGCTCGACCCGCGCAGTACGGCCACGGCCGCCAGCTTCCCGGTGGGGCTCATTGCCAGGCCTTCCGGGCCGTCGCCGACGTCGACCCGGTGGCTGACCTTCGGGGGACTTTGTTCAAGGTCGATGACGCTGACGGTGTCGAAAATGCCGTCCGAGCCGCCCTTGTTGCCCAGATCCGCCGTCAGGGCCAGCTTTCCGTTGGGTGCGACGACGATGTTGTACGGCCACATCCCGACCGCAACGTCCAGCCCGTGATAGGTCACCTTGCCGTCGAAGACATTCAGGACGGCGACCTTGTGTTCGGCCTGCTTGACGACCAGGGCGCGCTCGCCGTTGGGCGTGAACACGACGGCGGCGACGTCCTCCTTTATGGCGACCGTGTCGGTGACCTTCACCTCGCGGCCGTGGATCGACAGGACGCTGATGCTCTTGTCGGCGCGGTTCGCCACCAGCGCCAGATCGCCCGCCCGGTTGATGTCGATGCCGGCCGGCTGCCGCCCCACCTCGACGGTGGCGATGATGGAAGGCGGGCTGGTCGTCAGGTCGATCACGCTGACCTTGTTGTCGGGCTCGTTTTTCCAGGCCTTGTCGACAAGGCGCCACTTCATGCTGTTGGCCACCAGGGCCAGTCGCTCGTTGGGGGCGATGGCCAGATTCACCGGCGGGCCGATGACGGTGTTGGGAACCGGCAGCGTGGCGACCGTGCGTGGTGTCTCGCCGTCGGACAGCGTCATCAGGGACACGGTGTCCCACCCGGGCGGGCCCAGCATCATCTTGCCGGTGTCGTCCCAGGTGACCTTTTCGTCGTTGCCGACAATCATCAGGCGCCGATGTCCCGGCAACAGCGCGCAGGCCGAAACGGAACTCAAACAAAGGCACAGCAACACAAGGCGGTGGCGCATGGGGCGCCAATACTAGCCTGTCTTTCGTTCCGGGCCGACGGTTTGCTAGTGTGCAGGCGTGGACGCCCAATCGCTGCGAAGACTTCTCGGTCAGGTCAAGGACGGCACCTTGTCACCTGACGCCGCCCTCGGTGAACTGCGGGATCTGCCGTTTCGGTCGCTGGGCTTCGCGCACGCCGACACCCATCGTCACTTGCGTTCCGGTTTTCCAGAAGTTGTGCTGGGCGAGGGAAAATCCGCCGAGCAGATCGCGACGCTGCTGCGTGAACTGGGCCGGGACGGCGCGACGGTCATGGCGACCCGCGTCTCGGCCGACAAGGCCGCCGCTGTGCTGGCCTTGCTGCCCGGCGCGCGCTATCTGGCGACGCCGCGGATTGTCGCCCTGGGATCGGCGCCGGCCGTTGATCCGACGCGCGGGATTATCACGGTGCTGACCGCAGGCACGTCTGACATCCCCGTCGCCGAGGAGGCCGCGGTGACCGCCGAGCTTGACGGCAACAAGGTCGGCCGCATCTTCGATGTTGGTGTCGCGGGCTTGCATCGTCTGCTGTCCCACCGCGAGACCATCGAGGCCTCCCGCATTTTGATCGTTGTCGCCGGCATGGATGGGGTGTTGCCGACCGTTGCGGCGGGCCTGTTCTCGCGGCCGGTGATAGCGGTGCCCACCAGCATCGGTTATGGCGCCAGTTTCGGGGGCGTGGCCGCCCTGCTGACAATGTTGAATGCCTGCGCCTCTGGCGTGGCGGTCGTCAATATCGACAACGGCTTTGGCGCCGGTCGCATGGCGTCGCTTTTGAATCGACCAACCCCGGCGGCAAGGACAGCATGAAGGACAGCATGAAAGACGATCTGCGCGGCCTGCACCTGCATTTCGAACCCCTATCCGGGATCGCGGGCGATATGACCGTGGCCGCCCTGGTGGACGCCGGTGTGCCCAGATCAGTCGTGTCCGATGCGATCACCGCCATGCGCATCCCGGGCCTACGTGTTCGTTTCGAAAAGCGTCGCCGCGGGGCCTACGTCGGGACGGGCTTCGATGTGACCTGGCCGGGCATGCACCACCAGCACGAACACGCTCACGAACACGCGCACGAGGACGACCACGATCATGCCCACGCGCACGCGCACCACGAACCCCACCAGCCTGCCGCGCACGACCACCCCGATGCGCACGATCACCGCGACTACGCCGACATCCGGCGCCTTTTACGGCGCGCGTCGCTGGATAAGGACGCACGGGCTTTGGCGGAAGATATCTTCGGCCGCATCGCCCAGGTTGAAGGCGCCTTGCACGGCATGCCCACTGATCGCGTGACGTTTCACGAGGTCGGCGCGTACGATTCGATCGCCGACGTCGTGGGCGTGGCTGCTGCCATTGCCTGGCTGGCGCCGTCCGGAATCACATCCGTGCCGCCGGTGCTGGGGACGGGTCGCGTGCGCACGGCCCACGGCATCGTGCCGGTACCCGCGCCTGCCACGGCAGCGCTGCTGGCCGGGCTTCCGGTCCAGGCGGATGGTGCGGGCGAGTTGACCACCCCGACGGGGGCCGCGGTCCTGGCCGCCGTCGTCGACGAATTTCGCGCGCTGCCCCCGGTCCGCTTGCGCGCGCAGGGCTTTGGCGCCGGGACGCGTGAGCTGGCGGATCGCCCCAATGTCCTGCGTGTGATCTTGGGCGAGCCTTTCGGGACGCCGCTGCCGTCGCCGCCGGGTGACGTCCTGCTGTTGCAGGCCAATATCGACGATATGAGTCCGCAACTGGTCGAACCGTTGATGGCGGCGCTGTTTGACGCCGGTGCCCTGGACGCCTGGTACACGTCCATTGGAATGAAGAAGGGCCGTCCGGCCCTCGAGATCTCGGCGCTGGTCGCGATCAGCGACCGCGCTGACGTGGAACGCGCGTTTTTCGAGAACTCGACAACGATCGGCCTGCGGGTCGTGGCCGCGTCGCGCACGGTTCTGTCCCGCTCGGAGGCTCGCGTTTCCACGCCGTTCGGGCCGGTGTCCGTCAAGGTTGCCGGTCGCGACGGCGGTGTCCGTGGCGCCACGCCCGAATTCGAGGACTGCAAGCGCCTGGCGAAAAAGGCAAACGTTTCGGTGCGGCAGGTGCTGGCGGCGGCACAGGTGGCAGCGGCGGCTTTGCTGGCGCCACCGGTCCGCAGGGGCAGACGCTGATGCCGCGACGGCCCCGCGCCGCTGCTGCCCCGTCAGCGCCCGCTTCCGCCCCACAACCGCCGGCGCCCGGCACGTCGCCGTATCCACTGCTGTCGCCCGCCGAGGTCCTGCGCACGATCGTGGCCCTGTCCCGCGATGTCACGACGGACATGGACGAAAGTGCCTTGCTGGAACTTTTCTACAGGACGCTGCGGGATCTGCTGCCGAATCGTCTTATCGCTGTGCGTACCATCGATGCCCGGACCTTGCGGGCCGTCGACATCCGGGCTGACGACGGCCTGGTCGTCGACGCCATGGACATGCCGCCCACCATCCAGCGCGGCGCGCTTGATTACCCCAACGTGCGCCAGAACCTTCCCGAAAACCTTCAGGCCCGTGACGGATCATCGCGCAAGATTCTGGTTGTAGATGTCCACCCCTTGATCTTCCGGGATGCCGCGACTGGTTTCTCGGTGCCTCTGCTGGCCGGTGGCGAACTGACCGGCGAGGTGCACGTCAATTACCGTCCGCTGCCCGGCCAGGCCAAGGGCAGCCTACGTGGATTTCCCCTGAGGCAGGACAAGGGCCTGGTCATCCCGATCGCCAACCACATTGCCGTGGTCGCCCACACGCGCCGGCTGTTGCGTGAGACCGGGTATCTGCAGGATTACCTGGAACAGCTGATCGACCAGGCCAACGTCTTGATCATCGCCTGCGATCTCGATGGCAAGGTCACCATCTGGAACCGCGCGATGAACCGGCTGACGGGCTTTTCGCGCACGCAGATGGTGGGCCGGGACCTTCTGACCTGGCTGACTGATCTGGGCGCGCCGGACGTTGCGCTGGTCATCAAGCAGGTGGTGGCCAGTGGCGACTCCGCCACACGCGAGGTGCGGTTACCGTCGGTGGGTGGCGCTGTGTTGCGCGCGGCTTTCAACGTCGTGACGGTGCGGGCGCAGGGGGGCCAGGCGGCCGCGACCTTGGCCATCGGGCAGGACGTCACGGCCCTGCGCTCGTTGCAAAGCCAGGTCATCCACGCCGAGAAGTTGGCCACGGTTGGACAGATCGCGGCTGGCGTGGCCCACGAAATCAACAACCCCCTGACGTCGATCCAGGTCTGCGCAGAGGCGCTGGTTCGCAAGGGCGCCCTGGCCAAACAGGGCCGCGTGGACAACGTGTTCGAGGACTCGGATCTGGATCGGCTGCGCAAGATTCAAGAAGGCGCCGAGCGCATTCGCCGGTTCGCGCGCGATCTCGTCAGCTACGCCCGCCCGTCGGGCACCGAGGTCGAGGAAATTGTGCTCAACGACGTCATCGAGCATGCCCTGTCGTTTTGCGAGCACGTCCTCGACGAACATGGCGCCGGGGTTGAGCGCGACTACGCCCAGGGCCTGCCCCCCATTCACGCCGTGCGGGACCAACTGCTTCAGGTCGTTATCAATCTGGTGACCAACGCTGCCCATGCGGTCAGAAATGGGGAGGGCAAGATTCGTGTGCGCACGTGGACCGGCGGCGACGCGACGGTCAGCTTCGCGGTGACGGACAACGGCACCGGCATCAAGGACGAGGATCGGTCGCATGTCTTCGAACCCTTCTTCTCGACCAAGGCGGCAGGGCAGGGGACCGGCCTTGGCCTGTCGGTCGTGCGGAATATCGTTTATTCGCACGGGGGACAGATTAGTTTTCAGAGTAGCCGTGGGGGCGGTACAACCTTTGTGGTATCCCTGCCGTTGACCCATCTGGCCCCGCCGAGTCCGCAAGGAGACAAGAAGTCCTCATGAAACCCGAGCAGTTGACCGAAGTGCTGGAAACCGCCGCAGGCCAGATCGGCGTGCGGGTTCGCTACGAAACGCTTGGCCCGGCGACCGGCGGAATGGGCGGCTTGTGCCGCATTCACGGCGATTGGTGCGTCATCATCGATAAGAAGGCGACACCGTCTGAACGTGTCTCGATTCTGATGGATGCCCTGGCGGGCCTGGACACCGAGGGCGTGTATCTGCCGCCCAAGGTTCGCGAAGTTCTGTCCAGTCGCCGCGCCGCCAGGCCGGCCGCCCCGACCGTCTAGCCGAGGCGACGAACCTTCTCCACGAGGAGAGGGTCCGATTCCAAGGCGTCGCGCAAGGCCGCGCCAACCGCCTGCCGCACCGTTGGGGGCGCATCGACGCCGACCTGCTGGTCGACAATGCGGTTGAGCACGCGATCGACGGCCGCCTGGGGCGTAATCTTGCCGCCCTGAAGTTCGGCCGCGATGTCGGCCATTGGGCTTGCGGGCGATGGCGCACCGCTGGATGCGGCCTGCGCGGCCGGATCCGCCTTTTCGATCTTCTGCGCAAAGGCCTTACCCGCCGATCCGGAAACGTCTGACACCCCGCCAGCGGCATCCGCAGGAGATCCTGAACCAGGCCCGGTGATCTTCATACCGACCCGGACACTAGCACAACAGTCAGGGCCGGATGGCGTCTGGGGTCCTGCATCAGGCTAGCTTCGAATATTCGAGATCGCCGCTTTGGCCGTGTCGTGCTTGGCGCGCATGACGTTGGATACGGTGGTGAACTGGCGGCTTTCCTTCTGGATGTCCTCCTGCAGATTGATCAGCTGAAGGTTGAACGCCTGGCTTTCGCGCTGCATGGCCTGCATGCTGGCCATCTCCGACAGGGGCTCTCCAGCGACGGCCGCCGCACCCGCCGTGGCGACGCCCGTGACCGACGGACCACCCGAGGGCGCGCCCGCCAAGCCACCGACGACGTCCACGCGTGCCCCCCTCACAGCGGCGGCCAGGGTCGGGCCTCCCACGACCGAAGTGGCGGCCTCGGCCCCCGACATCAGTACGTTCACGCTGCCCGCCAGGACGTCCCGGAAGGGCGTGGCCGGTCGTGCGGTCTGGCGCTGCCGGGTGGGTTCGACGGTGACCGTGCTGGGGGTAGAATCGACGCGCGTGCTGGACATTGTGAGCCTCCGACGTGTTTATCGTCCGACTTCAGGACGGGTTGCCTGACGTGGGATTTTTTCGTGGCCTCGCCGCGCCATTCCGTGGCGCCGCCTTCATCTCCCACCACCGTCTGTGGGGCTACCTGGTGGTGCCCGCCCTGCTGAACGGCGCCCTGGCCGTGGCCGTAGCGATTCTTGGGGCGCGCATTGTCCGGGACCGACTGCCCGCCGACTGGTTCGTAACGTCCCCCTTCGCAGCCAAGGTGGCGTTTCTGGTACTCGGCGGACTGGTGGCGCTGGTGTTGTTCGTCCTCATTCAGCCCGTCGTGGGTGCCCCGTTCGTCGACGCGCTGACCGAAAAGGTCGAGACCCTGGCGCGTGGCTCGGCCCCGAAGGTGGGTGTGATGCTGGCCGCGTGGCACGCCATCGGGCACGGGCTTGCGAAAACTTTTCTTTACGGCCTATCCGTCGGGGTCGCCTTTGTTCTGTCGGCGGTGACCGGGGTGGGCGGCGCGATCGGCCTCGCCCTGTACGCGCTGTCGCTCGCCTACGACGGTTTCGACTACCCCCTGGCGCGGCGAAAGGTCAGCTTTGGCGGAAAGTGGCGCTATCTGGTGCTACACCCGGGGCAGACGCTGGGGTATTGTCTCGGCGCTTCCGTGATCTACCTCGTCCCCGTGGCCATCCTGGTTGCCCCGTCGTTTGCGGCGGTTGGCGCCACGTTGGCCTTCCTGGAAACGACGCCCGCCTCCATTCCCGAGGCGGGTCTCGTTCCTCAACCTCAAGACACAAAGGGTCCTCCGGCATGAAAAAAGTCCACTTCGAGACCACCAAGGGAGAAATCGTCGCCGACCTGTACGAGGACGACGCGCCGGGAACCGTCGCCAATTTCGCCGGGCTGGTGGACGGCTCGAAGGAATGGACCGAGCCCAAGACCGGCAAGAAAGTGAAGCGACCGTTCTACGACGGGCTGACCTTTCACCGTGTCATCGCCGACTTCGTCATCCAGGGCGGGTGCCCCGTCGGCAACGGAACAGGGGGCCCTGGCTACAAGATCAAATGCGAGACCGGCGGCAAGCGCCAGGTCCACAGCGCCGGCTCGCTTTCGATGGCGCACGCGGGCAAGGACACGGGCGGGTCGCAGTTCTTCATCTGCCACACGAAGGTGCCCCACCTGGATCGCAAGCACACCGTATTCGGGCAGGTCACCTCGGGCATGGATGTCGTCAACAAGATCGGCGTCGGCGACAGCATGACCAAGGTCTGGATCGAGCCGTAGCCCACATTTTACGACATCCACCTTTGAGTTGACTTTACAAGCTCTTACGCGGTAATAGCCTTCCTTTGTCGCGGCGGTCGTCGAGTCGGGTTCAGGCGAAGGCAAGCACGTGAACAAACCCATCCCGTTCGGAAAGTACTACCTCCTCGAACGCGTCAACGTCGGGGGGATGGCCGAGGTGTTCAAGGCCAAGGCTTTTGGCGTGGAGGGCTTCGAACGGCTGGTTGCGGTGAAACGCATCCTGCCGAACATCGCGGAGGACGAAGAGTTCATCACGATGTTCATCGACGAGGCGAAGATCGCCGTGCAGCTTCAGCACGCGAACGTCGCCCAGATCTTCGACCTCGGGAAGGTCGATGACAGTTTCTTCATCGCGCTGGAATTCGTCCACGGCAAGGACATGCGCGCCATCTTCGACGACTGTCGGAAGACCGGCGACCGTATGCCGACCGCGCAGGCCTGCTTCATCATCATGCAGGTGTGTGAGGGCCTGGACTATGCCCACAACAAGCGCGATCCGCAGGGCCGCGAACTGAACCTGGTGCACCGGGATGTGTCGCCGCAGAACATCCTGATTGGTTACGAAGGCGAGATCAAAATCGTCGATTTCGGCATCGCCAAGGCAGCTGGAAAGGCGTCGAAGACGCAGGCGGGGATCCTCAAGGGGAAGTTCGGCTACATGTCGCCCGAGCAGGTTCGAGGGCTGCCGGTCGATCGCCGGAGCGACATCTTCGCGCTGGGCATTTTGCTGTACGAACTGCTGACGGGCGAGCGGCTGTTTGTCGGTGAAAGCGATTTTTCCACGCTGGAAAAGGTGCGCAACGTCGAGATCCTGCCGCCATCGTCCTTCAACCGAAAGATCCCGACCGAACTTGAGCGCATCGTGCTCAAGGCGCTGGCCAAGGACGTCGAGGACCGTTACCAGAACGCCATCGACCTGCACGACGACCTGCAGGCGTTCCTTTACGCGGTCGGCGAGTTTTACTCACGCAAGGATCTGTCCGGCTGGATGAAGAAGACCTTCGCCTCCGAGCTGGCCGAACAGACTGCCAAGCTGGAGGAATACGAGCAGCTCGAAGAGCCGACACCCGCGCCGGTTGCGTCGATGGGCGCGCCTGCGGCCTTGGCGGCGAGGGGCACCCCGCAGGGCGAAAGGGGGCAGGGGTTCGAGTGGGACGACGAGGAGTTGGAGACGCAGATCTTCGACAAGCCCCCGGATGACGCCGGCGAGAACGAGCTGACGTCGAGCGATATCTTCCTCCAGGAAGGCGACGACAAGACGGTGGCGGGGGCGCCACCTGATTTGCTGGGACTTTCCGACGAAGAAGGGGTGGGGGTCGCGGCAATGGGGGGCGCGGCGCAGCCTTATCCGCTGAGTCGCACCATCGGCGCGCCACCCCAGGGCCTGAGCGCCTTCCGGCAGGGCGGGGCGTCGCAAGGGCCGCCGTCGAGCGTGCATCTGGATGCGTACAATCCCGGGCTGCGTTCGTCGCACGACGCGATGCCGGCCCACGATCCCCTGCGCAGCCCGTATCGGCAGACCATTGCCGGGATGCCGCAGGCAGGGGGTGCTTCGTATCAGCCGCTGTCGGCCGTGCCGGCCCGGCGCCCGCTGGAACACCTGGGCCGTCAGTCGACCAAGTCGCGCACGCCGCTTTATGCCGCGGTCGCGGGCGTGGTTCTCCTGGTCGGTCTTTTGGCCTATCGGCAGCACACGCGCCCTGGCAAGATTCAGATCTCGGCCACGCCGGGTGACGCCGAGATCTACGTCGATGACGTTCTGGTCAAGGGAATGCCGCCGGTGACCATCGAACGTCCGCCGGGCCTTTACCATCTGGTTCTCAAACGCGACGGCTACGTCCGCAAGGACCAGAACTTAGAGGTTCAGCCCGGCGAGTTTGGTCGCATCGACATGCAACTGGAGGCGTCGCCGGACACCGGGTTCGAACTGACCAGCGAGCCGGCGGGTGTTCTGGTGTGGCTGGATGGCCAGCCGTTTACCGGGCGCGATCCGCAAGGATCGCAGGCGCGCACGAATTTCAAGGCGTACCCCGTGACGCCCGGGCGACACGTGTTGGAGATCAGGGGCGATCCCAAGTTCCTCGACTGGAAACTGGAGTTCTTGCAGGATCCCGGCAAGACGCACAAGTTGCACGCCGACCTGGTGCCCCGTTCGGCCGCGCCTGTGCCCGGGGCCAGGGTGGCCGCCAGCCCGTCCGCACCGAAGGCCCCCCCTGCGCCCAGGGCCCCGGCCGCTCCTGCCCCGGCCGTCGCTGCGGCGCCGACCCCAGGACCCAAGGCCGGCGTCGTGCAGGCCCGACATAAGGTCGAACCGAAGCCGGCTCCACCCGTCGCTGCGGCCGTTCCCCAAGGGCCAGCGGACGAGCCCCCGGTGACGCGTCCGCGCCCTGCGTCCGTGCATCGGACGGTTGCCGTCGCCCCGCGCGCAGAGCCCGAATCCAGCGGAGATGACAAGTCCGGCTCCGGGGCGTGCGTCATGTCGATTGGCGCCAAGCCGTGGGCGAAGGTCGCTATCGACGGGAAGGACACCGGCCGGATCACCCCGCTCATCGACTACAAGATCCCCTGCGGCAAGCACAAGCTGACCTTGAAGAACGCGGATTTGCCGATCGAGCTGACCAAGGGCAACGTCATTCGAGCGCTGCGCTCGTTCGAACGGATTGTAGCGGACGCGACGCGTGTAGGGCTGGAAGAGCACGTGCTTGGAGCGGAACTTCGAATCGCGGAATGCCTGGCCCGACTGGGTCGCTCT
>JANXXE010000078.1 GCA_025350815.1 Myxococcales bacterium
CGCCTAGCTCCCCTGTTTTTTGTGGCTACCCAGCAACAACGTGCGGTCCTTCGAGCGCGTCTCACCTATGGCGGTGACATACACGGCCGGATCGTCCATGACCGGGCATTCACGTTCGCAGATGCCGCAGCCAATGCAAAGCTCGGGACGGATATAGGGCTTGTTCAACGATACCTTGGCGCCGTCCCATCGCGTGATGGTCTCGGTGTACGTGCCGATCGCCTTGGGGCTGACCGGGCAGACCTCCTCGCACACCACGCACGGCGTCTCCATCGCCCATGGCAGGCAGCGGCCCTGGTTGAAAAACGCAGTGCCCAGCCGAATCGGCCCCTGTTCGACGTACTTGCCCAGGCCCAGCTTCTGCGCCAAAGAAATCTTCTGGATGGCCCCGGTGGGGCACACCTCGGTACACAGCGTGCAGTTCAGCTGGCAGAAGCCCGTCTTGAAATCCATCACCGGCGTCCACAGGCCTTCAAGACCGCCCTCGGCCAGCGTCGACGGTTGCAGCACATTCGTCGGGCAGACGTTGATGCACTGGTCGCACTTGATACAGCGTTCGAGAAATTCCGTCTCGGCGACCGAGCCCGGCGGCCGGATGGCCTTGTGGTTGAAGCTGCGTTTGTTAACCGCCTTCGAGAAGCGCAAAAACGGATAGGTCACCACGCCCGCAATGGCCGAAAACACCCAGCGCCGGCGCGGCACGGCGACGCCAGCAATTTCCGTCTCGGCAATACGTGAGATGACCTTCTTGCCAAACAGATACGCGGTGCCCGCCTTGATGGATCCGATGATCTTCTTGTGCGGCGGAACCGGCACCAGCTTGAAGCTGAGCGCGTCCTCGGGACAGTCGTCGATGCAGTTGAAACAGACGAAGCATTCGCTTTTGCGCAGGGCCGCCTGCGGGTCGGACGCGCCCTCGCAGTGGCGCAGACACAGATCGCAATCCGTGCACTTCGTCAGATCGCGGTCGATGCGCCAAAACGCGAATTTCGACAGCACACCCAGAAACGCGCCCAGGGGGCACAGCACCCGGCAGAAGAAGCGCGGGATGACCAGATTCAAGCCGACAAAGGTCAACAGCAACAGACCGACAACCCACGCGCCCGCGAATACGCGCTGATCGATGGCGCCGGGCGAGGGCCGCAAGAAATCCAGGCCCGCCGGCAGCGCCGCGTCGATGCCCGGTTTCACCGTGACCGCAAAGGATCGCACCAGCAAACAGATCGGATCCAGCAGGCCAATCTGCAACGAGCCGAAAGCCGCCAGTACCAGGAAAACCGTCAGCCCGAAATACTTCAGCTGAAAGATCGGCCGGTAGGCATTCGCGCCGATGTTGTGGCGATTCTTGCGGATGTTGAACACCCAGCCGATAAAATTGTGAATCGTGCCGTAGGGGCAGATCCAGCCGCAAAAAACCCGCCCCAGCAGCAGCGTCGGCACCAGAATCCACATCGCCCGCCACAGCCAGCGATACACGGTGTGTGTGGCAATCGCCGTGGCAAAGGTGACCAGCGGATCGGTTTCCAGGAACAAGGACACCGGGTAGCCACGCAAACGCGAAAACCAGGTCGTCCACAGCAGAAAAATGAAAAGCGAGAAGAAGAACGCCTGCGAAACGATGCGCCAGTTGGTGATGCGCAAGGCGCGCGCGTACCAGGGCGAGCCGTCGCGGTTGCGCTCGACCAGTTTCAGCAGGTTGCCGGGCCCTATGAGTTTCGGCTGCTTCACCCGACCTGGACCTCCTTGACGTGGTGGGCGCGCCAGTCGGGATCGCCGACCTTGCGCGCCGCCGCCTTGGCGAAATACGCGGGCAAGGCTTCGGATTTGCGTTCCAGCAGACTTTCCCAGCCGAAGGCGTCCGCGGCCAACGAATCGGTCGACGCGACAACGGTATTCCCGAGCTTGACGTCGCTGAGGCTGCCGCCCGTCGGGCCGCTGCGAAACAGCACCCGACTGCCGTCCAGCAGCACGAACGTGGGCCGCAGCATCAGCGCCAGATCCGCGATGATGCCGTGAATGTCCTGGTGAAACTGATTGCGCCGCCCGCCCAGCAAGCCGTACCAGTTCTTCGTCGTCATCGACGCGCGGCACAGGTTGTGATCTTTGACCGGTGCGACGCCGATGACCTTGTTGGCCCCCTTGAAGGGGCGCCAAAAGAAGGGCCAGCGTTCAATCCAGGTGGCACCCGCGACGTTCAGCATCTCAAATTCACCGGCCGACGGCAGGAAGACCCGCGCGCCCGCGGCGACTGCCGCCTGCTGGATACCAGTGCGCGCAAAACAGCTTTGCGGCGATTCGATGGGATTGTCGGCGACACGCACCTCGGCGGCGCCCGCCTCGCGCACCAGATGAATCAGCGCGGTCAGCACCTCGGGATGCGTCGTCGCGCCCAACACCGCCGGACGTTCGAAGGCAACATTCGGCTTCACGACAACGACGTCGCCACGCTGGACGAAGCGGCCCATCCCGCCGATGGCATCGACCGCCGCGCGCACCATGGGGCCTATCCGTGAGCCGTGCGCCACGCCCAGATAGGGCAGCGTGGCATGCGGCGCGACCGAGAAGCCGCCCGGGGGCAGGCGCAATGCTGGCGTCTGCGGTTTGCCCCGCTCACCGTCGGGATCGCGCAGTGACAACGGCCAGCCGGGCGGTGCCAGGCTGACGTACCCCGCCCCGGCCGTGACCCCCGCGACGATGGCGGCCTGCTTGAGAAACAAGCGGCGCTCTTGCCCGCGGTGCTCGATCAGTTGGGCGCCGATATCCGGGCTTTCAGTGGTCACCGTTGTCCCCCTTTTTGCTGGGCACCACCGCTGGCCGCGCCCTTTGCTTGAGTTCCGGCGATGCTTTTGAAAAGGCGTCTTTCAGCCGACCGAGTTCGCGCGTGACCACACTGTCGTCCGCCGCCCCGTGCACGCCAATCACCCAGCGTTCGGTCGACCGCACAGCGGCCAGCGTGCCCAAAAAGCGATCTTTCACCAGCGATGCACCGATGGGCTCGCCCATTTCCAGGAAACCCGCCCGCAGCTTGGTGGCCAGCTTGGCCGCGTCCGCGGCGCTGTTGCGGGCAATTACGAACACCTCGAGATCATCGCTATTGCCGCCCGGCCGCACCGTCCACACGTCGCGGCCCGCCGCTTGCGAAAACGCGTTCTCGGCAAAATAGGCGATTTTTCCAGGGTCGATGCCCATCTGCCCGACGAACAAGGCGAAGGCCCAGGGCAGCGATTCGCCCTTCACACCGGCGGTCAGGGCCTCGCCCAACACCTGCAACTTCTGCGTCACGGCGGTCGTTTCGTCGGAACCAATGACCCGGATGTAGTAGGGCCCGCGCGCGAGGTACAGCGCATTTCGATCGACATGCTGCAATCCCGAATCGGTGACTTGCGGGCTGATGCCCGGCGCGCGTTCGCCCCCGTAGGCGCCCAGGGCGTTTGCGACCGCACCCAGATCGTAAAGCTCGACATCGACGGTGGTCGCGGGATCTTTGTCGCTGACCAGCAACACGCCATACAGGCGACGAAAGCCGAACGACTTGAAATAATCCGCGCGACCGTCGATCTTCACGTACAGGTTGTCCGCGTCGAACTGGGTCATCTTGTCCTCGTGCCAACCCGCCCCCGCCAGATTGGGCGGCAGCGGACCCCGGTCGACGGCGGGTGCGACGCGGGCTGGCGCCGGGGCAGGCAGCGACGACGTCCCGTCGGCCGGCTTCAACAGGGCCGTCCCGTCGGAAAATAGATCAGGATCGACGGGATGGCTGCCCTTCCAGACGACCCACGCCGTCAGTGCGCCCATCAGACCCAGCGTCACCAGGCCCCAGCGCACCTCGGTCAGCGAATACCGGCGCCGGTAATGGCGGAAGCCATCCCGGATCAGCAGCCTGTCTTCGTCATCCACGGCGCGCAGTATAGCCCCGCCGCTAAACCGAGGCGATGACGCCGGGGCGACGCCGCCGGGCCGTCCCCCTGCCGCCGGCCTCCTGCCCGCCGTGCGCCGGGCCACGCCGTGCGCCCAGTTGGCGCCGGGCCCGCGCCGTAGTAAACAGCGACGCCTTCGTGATTCGCCTCGACGCCATCAGCAAGCAGCACGGCCCGCAAATCCTATTTGTCGAGGCGGCGGCCGCGCTTTATCGCGGCGAAAAGGTGGGTCTGGTCGGCCCCAACGGCGCCGGCAAGTCCACCATCTTCCGCATGATCATGAAGGAGGAATCCCCTGACGAGGGGCAAATCTCGGTCGATCGCGGCGTGACCATCGGCTACTTCAGCCAGGACGTCGGCGAAATGGCGGGCGAGCCGGCAGTGGCCACCACCATGGCGGGTGCGGGCGCAGTCTCGGAGGTCGCCGCCGAGCTGAAAGAACTGGAGTTTGCGCTGGCGGATCCCGCGCGCGCCGACGAGATGGAACAGTTGGTCCAGCGCTTTGGCGACGTGCAGGCACGCTTCGACGAACTGGGCGGCTATGCCCTGGAGGCACGGGCGCGGGAGATCCTGGCCGGCCTGGGCTTTTCCCAACAAATGATGGATGGCGACGTCGGCGCGCTGTCCGGTGGCTGGAAGATGCGGGTCGCCCTGGCGCGCATCCTGCTGATGCGACCCGACGCGATGCTGCTGGACGAGCCGTCGAACCACCTGGATCTGGAATCCATCATCTGGCTGGAAGGTTTTCTCAAGGACTACGACGGCGCGGTCCTGATGACCTCGCACGATCGCGAATTCATGAACCGCGTGGTCAGCAAGATCATCGAGATCGACGGCGGCGCGCTGACGACCTACTCGGGCAACTACGACTTCTACGAAAAACAGCGCGCCATTGGCGAGGTACAGGCCGAGGCGCAGTACGCGCGGCAGCAGGCGATGCTGGCCAAGGAGATGCGCTTCATCGAGCGTTTCAAGGCGCAGGCGGCCAAGGCGGCGCAGGTGCAGTCGCGGGTCAAGAAGCTGGACAAGATCGAGAAGGTCGAGCCGCCCAAACGCCGCAAGACGCTGGAATTCGATTTCCCGTCACCCCCGCGTTCGGGTGAAGACGTCGTGAAGATCGAAAACGCCTGCAAGAGTTACGGCACACGCGTGATTTACGACGGGCTGAACCTGATGATTCGCCGCAAGAACCGCTGGGCCATCATGGGCGTCAACGGCGCCGGCAAATCGACGCTGCTGAAACTACTGGCCGGTGAAATCGCGCCCGACGCGGGCGGCGTCACCCTGGGGGCCAGCGTCAAGCTGGGCTACTTCGCGCAGCATTCGATGGAGCTGCTGGATCCCGCGAAGACCGTCTGGCAAACGCTGGAGGATTCGTTCCCACTGGCGTCCGTCGGAACGTTGCGATCGCTGGCGGGCTGCTTTGGCTTTTCGGGAGACGACATCGAGAAGAGCTGTCGGATTCTTTCAGGCGGCGAAAAGGCGCGCCTGGTTCTGGCCCGCATCATGTACGACCGCCCCAACTTCCTGGTGCTGGACGAGCCGACCAATCACCTGGACATGGCGACCAAGGAAATGCTGGTGCGCGCGCTGGGCGATTTCGACGGCACGATGGTCTTCGTCTCCCACGATCGCCAGTTCCTGGCCAAGCTGTCGAACCGCGTGCTTGAACTGACCCACGAGGGCGTCGTGCCCTACAACGGCGGCTACGTCGAATACGTCGCCCGCAGCGGCCACGAAGCCCCCGGCCTGCGAACCTAGAGATCGCGCGGGTCGATGCGGCCTTCGAACTGCGGCCGGTCGGGGTGGCACTTGTAGACCAGGATCGTGCGGCCGAGGACTTGCACCACTTGAACGCCCGGCTCGCGCGCCAGGGCGTCCGCGACACTGAAGCGGCTTTCGGGGTTTTCGCCGACCAGCTTCACCTTGACCAGTTCGTGATCCAGCAGGGCCTGCCCCAACTGCGTGACCACTGCCGGCGTCAGGCCCTCTTTGCCGATCTGCACCAGCGGCGTCAGGCCGTGGCCGTGGCCGCGCAGCGATCGGCGCAGCTTGGTCGAGGGCATCAGGGCTCGCTTCTTGGGACTGGTCGTTGCTGTCACGGCACCTGCGTGGTTACCACGAAAGACGTCGCCCCCCTACCGGTTCTGCGTACACTATCGTCCCATGACAACACCCCTCGTTCCCTCGCGGCGAAAATTCGTTCAACAGGCCGGGACGGCGGCGCTGGCGGCGGCCGTTGCGACGGCGCCCGGGCGCCCCACCCGCGCGGCTGGCAATCCCCTGGCACTGCGCAAGGCGGTGAAGTACGGGATGATCAACATTCCCGGTGGCTCGGTGCTGGACCGTTTCGCCCTGGTGAAATCCCTGGGCTTCGAGGGCGTTGAACTGGACAGCCCGTTCGAGATCGATCGCGCCGAGGTCTGCCGCGCGCGCGACAAGACGGGCATCGTCATCCACGGCGTCGTCGATTCCATCCACTGGAAGATTCGCCTGTCGGATCCTGACCCCGCCGTGCGCACGCAGGGGCTGGACGGCCTGAAGACGGCGATGGGCGATGCCAAGCTGTACGGCGCGTCGACGGTGTTGCTGGTTCCCGGCAAGGTGACGGACAAAGAGACCGAGAATTTTCAGCAGGTCTACGAACGTTCGCAGATCGAGATCCGGAAGATCCTGCCGCTGGCGCGCAAGCTGGACGTCAAGATCGCGATCGAGGTGGTGTGGAACGACTTCATCACCAACGCCGAACAGCTGGTCCAGTACATCGACGATTTTGGCGACCCGATCATTGGCGCCTATTTCGACGTCAGCAACATGATCAAGTACGGCGTTCCGCCCGCCGAATGGATCCGAAAGCTGGGCAAGCGCATGCTGAAGTTCGATTTCAAGGGCTATAGCCACACCAAGAAGTGGGTGGCGATCGGCGACGGGGACGAAGACTGGCCCGAGGTCCGCAAGGCCCTCGGCGAGGTCGGCTACCGCGGGTGGGCCACGGCCGAAGTAAAGGGTGGCGGCGAGACCGAACTGCGCGACGTGGCCGCCCGCATGGACCGCGTGCTGGGCACGCAAGCGGGCTGAGGGCGAGGGCTAAGGGCGAGAGTCAGACGGCCCGAACGCGCCCCAGATCGCCTATCAGCCACTGGACCGCGCAGAAGGCCAGCAAGTACATGCCCGAGCAAATCGCGAAGATGGGGCCGAACGAGAATTTCTGCACGACGTAGCCGATGCCAATCTGGCTGCACGCGCCGGCCAATCCCCCCAGCGCCCCGCCGAAGCCGGTGACGGTGGCGATCACATGCCCCGGAAAGACCTCGACAGGCAAGGTGATGTTGCCCCAGGCCGCGTGCCCGAACATCAACCCGGCAACGGCCGCCAGCGCAAGGGCCGGGCTGCTGGCCCGCACGACGACGAGAGCCAGCAGCGGCATCGCGCAGGACACGACCAGCATGGTCGTCTTGCGCGCGCGGTTCACCGTCCAGCCGCAGCCCACCAGAATGCGGGGGATCGCCCCACTGCACAGGTTGCCGACGGTCAGCGCGACGTACGGGATCCAGCCGAACTTGGCCATGTCCGCCAGGCCGAAGCCGCGCGCTTCCTGCAGGTACTTCGGCACCCAGAAAATCAGGAAGTACGTCACCGGATCGGTCAGGAAACGCGCCAGGGCACAGCCCCAGGTCTCGCGCATGCGCAGCAATCGACCGAGCGGCACGGCGGCCGGTCGCACCACCGGTCCATCGGCGACATCACCGGCTATCAGGCGGCGTTCGTCATCGCCGAGCCGTTTGTGATCCGCTGGCAACCGGTAGAACAGCACCCACACAATCATCCACACGAAGCCCAGCGCCCCTGTGATGACGAAGGCGGCGCGCCATCCAAGTGTCAGCGCGATGAACGAAACCAGCGGGGCCGCCACCGTGGCGCCAATCGCCGTGCCGGCGTTGAAGATGCCAATGGCCAGCGCTCGCTCGCGCATGGGGAACCATTCGGACACCGCCTTGACGCCCGCCGGAATGTTGGCCGCCTCGGTCGCGCCCAGCAGAAAGCGAAACATACCCAACTGGAAGGCGGTTCGCGCAAGTCCGTGCATCATGTTCGACAACGACCACGCGGAAACGAAAATCATCAGACCGATGCGCGTACCCAATCTGTCGATCAGCCGCCCCCCGATGAGGTACATCACCGTGTAGCTCATCAGAAAGGCCGATGTGATGTACGAGTACTGGACCGTTGTCAGCCCCAGGTCCTTCTGGATGGTGGTGGCCAGGACCGACAGGGTCTGGCGATCGAGGTAGTTCAGCTCGGTCGACAGACACAGAAGGACGGCGATGTACCAGCGGAGGTTCTTGATCGGCTTCGGCATGGGGCGGGTCACCTATTCGCTGACACTAGCGATTTCAAGGTGATGAGTCGAGACATCCCATAACGCGCGAACCCACCCCGCCGGCTGCAGGCCGAGGCTGCGCGCAGGCTGAACCGTCGCCATCGGCAGCACCTGATCGAGCGGCAAGCCTGTGAACGCCACTGTCCGAGCCACCGCCGCATCCAGGGTCAGGGCCGAGCCCGCCAGGCCCCCGGTGCCCGCCATCGACACGCGCCCCGACGCCGACAGCGCCACCTGCGCATCCCCCAGCGTGTACGAACCCGGCGGCTGCCGGGCGGCGGCGATGGCGTCCGTGACCAGCACGGTCCGCGCCGCCGTCTTGGCCCGCACCATCACCTTGACCACCGATTCGGGCAGATGATGCCCGTCGACGATCAAGCAGGCGGTCAGACTGTCCGCCGCGAGTTGCTCCCACAGAATATTTTCGTGCCGGGGCAACATCGCAGCGCATCCGTTGCCAAGATGCGTGGACAGCGTCGCGCCCGCCGCCACGGCGTCCCGGATTTGCGCGGGATTCGCCGCCGTGTGCCCGATGGCGACGCGCACGCCCTGCCCGACCAAATACTCGGTCAACGGCAACACCCCTGCGACCTCGGGGGCCAGTGTGACCAGGACGATGCGGCCACGCGCGGCTTCCTGGCGGCGCTTGAAATCATCGACCGAGGCGGCGACCAGATGCCGCGGCGGGTGCGCCCCCCGGGCCGCGTCCGCCAGGTAGGGCCCTTCCATATGGATGCCGACCAGCGCCGGATCGGGGCAGGCCGCCAGCACAGCCGCGCAGCGGGCAAATGACTCAAACGCCGATGTGATCAGCGTGGGCGCAAAGCGCGTCACACCCGTCGTGCGCATCGCCGCGATGGCCCGGACAAGATCGTCAGCGGTTAACTGCGGATCATTGAAATCGACCCCGGCGAAACCATTGACCTGAAGGTCGAACAAACCCGGAAACGTGACCGGCACGGCGCCCATCGTGAGTACCACGGTACACCAGGACCCGGGCGCTCAGAAGGCGGCCGGTTGCTCAGCGCGCGCCGCGGGTCGGACCCACTTTGCCCACGACATCGGCTGCCGTCGCAGCCACGGTGGCCCGTTTGAGCCACTGATCGAGCCGCCCCTGGTCCCCGCACGACAGAATGCGGCGGCGCACCGCCGCGCCCACCACAACTCCGCGGGCCTCAAGGACGCGGAGAATGGCATGCGCCTCGCCCTCAAGCCGCCCCCGAGCCTCCCCTTCGGCCCTGCCCTCGGCCTAGCCCTAGGCGACGAAATTCCGGCCGAAGGCACTCTTGTACGCGTAGTTCTTCAGGTCCATGGCTTCGAATTCCTTTCGCGCGGCATCCGACAGTGCCCCCAAAATCAGATCGTAGTACAGCATCCGCAACTCGTCACGCAGCTTCTCCGTTGCTCGCACCGCCGCCGTCGCCACCAGCGCCGCCCGCCGAGCGGGCAAGCGATTCCCGTGCGCCACGACCGAAAGAACGGCCAACTCTGGGTGAGGCATGCCGCTGTTGACCACGTCGATGACGGGCACAAGGTCGGGGCCGATCACGATTGGCGCGAAGGTCCATCCAGGTCCGCCCGGTACGGTCGCGCCTGCCCAGCGCGCGACTCTTTCATTCGGGGCGTACACCAACACGCACGTCGGGCAGCCCAGACGGGCCCGCAGGCTCGTCGCGTAATGCGGCCACGACAGGCGCTTCTTCGCGTCGACGCCCAACTGCACTTCCACGACCACGCCCAGAACTGGTGACTGGTCCCCCAGTACCACAACAAGATCCGCTCGGTACTCGGGCGGTGTCAGATCTGCGAACGCAGCGGATTCAATTCGCGCCTGCGTGAAGGACGGCAGAGGCACGGACAGCGTATTGCCCAATAATTGTGCGGCCAGCATCGGACGCTGCCGGAACAGTTCGACAATTGCCTCATGGAAGACAGACGGCATAGGCGCGGCCCGTCTTCGGCCGCCGCAGCCACGGGTTGCGCGACAGCGGCACGACAAGTCTCTGCAATCCGCCTGTATGTGGCCCACGACCTGGATTCGCAGTCTCCGCACTGCCGCCAGCCTCGGCGTGTCGCCCTTTGCGGCTGTGGGACCAGCGTCGGTCAGATGACCGATGCGGCCGGCACGCGCGGCAACGACGCTACACCCCCGGCGGACACCTGAAGGTTGCGACCACTACCAACGATGCGCCCGCCGCGGACTCGCCGGGACCGGACTTGCCGGCGAACAGCCCTTAGAAAGAACCGTCGCCAGGATAAAGACGCAGCCCCGGCAGTTGTCGCATAATCGCGGCCCATGACTCCCACGCGTTTCTTCTTTCGTCGCCTTGTGCCCCTGACCTCCGCCGTCTTGTTGTTAGGCGGTGCCGGCGCGCCACCACAACCCGCACAGGGGCCGCCCACCGCGGCCGAGGCGCGGACATTCGTCGCGCAGGTCAACGACGACATCAAGAAGCTGACGGTCAAGGCGTCGACGGCCGAATGGATCAAGAACACGTACATCACCGACGACACAGAGCGCATGGCCGCGGCCGCCAACGAGGAAATGCTGGGCTACAACAGCGCGGCCATCCACGCGGCGGCGCGCTTCTCGAAGCTGAATCTGGACCCGGACACAGCGCGTATGTTGCGCCTGCTGCGCGTGTCGTCGCCGCTGGCCGCCCCAGGCGACGCGGCCAGGCGCCTGGAACTGACGACCATAGGGGCCCGCCTGGAAGGGATGTACGGCAAGGCGAAGGCCTGCCTGCAACGCAAGGCCGCCAACGGCAAGTGCCTGGATATCGAGGAACTGAACGTGTTGTTCGCCAAAAGCCGCGACTTTGACGAACTGGCGGACGCGTGGACCGCCTGGCACCAGTCGGCGCGCCCGATGCGGCCGCTGTACCGCCGCTACGTCGATCTAGCGAACGAAGGCGCCAAGGAAATCGATTTTGCCAATATGGGCGATCTGTGGCGTTCGGCCTACGACATGCCGCCCGAGGCTTTCGAGAAGGACACCGATCGCTTGTGGGAACAGGTGCGGCCGTTGTACGAGGAACTGCACTGCTACGTGCGCGCGCAATTGCGCAGCACCTACGGCAACGACAAGGTGCCCGCACACGGTCCGATTCCGGCGCATTTGCTCGGTAACCTGTGGGCGCAGGAATGGGCCAATGTGTATCCGCTGGTGATGCCCTACAAGGGACAGCCCAGCCTGGACGTGTCCGAGGCGCTGGCCGCGCAGAAATACGATTCGAAGCGCATGGTGCAGGTGGGCGAACGATTTTTCACGTCGCTGGGTCTGGATCCGCTGCCGAGTACGTTCTGGGAGCGATCGCTGTTCGTGAAGCCACGCGACCGCGAGGTGGTCTGCCACGCCAGCGCCTGGGACGTGACGATGGACAACGATCTGCGCATCAAGATGTGCATCAAACCGACCGAGGAGGACCTGACGACGATCCACCACGAACTCGGCCACAATTACTATTTTCACTATTACTACAAGCTGCCGGCGCTGTATCAGCAGGGCGCCAACGACGGCTTTCACGAGGCCATCGGCGACGCGCTGACGTTGTCCATCACGCCGCAGTATCTGAAGAACCTGGGCCTGCTGAAGACCATCCCCACCGACGAAAAGGGGCTGATCAATGTGCAGATGAAGGACGCGCTGGAAAAGGTGGCCTTCTTGCCCTTCGGCAAGGTCATCGATCAGTGGCGCTGGGCCGTGTTCTCGGGCCGCATCACGCCCGCGCATTACAACGAGGCGTGGTGGCAGATGCGACGCAAGTACCAGGGCATCAATGCGCCGGTGGCCCGCGACGAGCAGGATTTCGATCCGGGCGCCAAGTACCACATCCCCGCCAACGTGCCCTATACGCGTTACTTCCTGGCCCGCCTGCTGCAATTCCAGTTTCACCGGGCCCTGTGTCAGGCCGCCGGGCACAAGGGGCCGCTGCACCAGTGTTCCGTCTACGGCAACAAGGAAGCGGGCGCCCGCCTGCGCGCGATGCTGGCGATGGGCGCCAGCAAACCGTGGCCAGAGGCCCTGGCCGCGCTGACCGGACAGCGCGAGGTGGATGCATCGGCCCTGCTGGAATATTTCGCGCCGCTGCGGACGTGGTTGAAGGAAAAGAACCGCGGCCAGACCTGCGGCTGGTGAGGCTCGGGCCCTCGATCATGCGCGCCGGGACCTGCCGGCCCGCCGCGCGCGCGCGCAACCTTCCCCCGGCCAGGTGGCACGCATCCCCCTGTGGGCCATAGGCCCGCGGGCCCTGCCTGTGGTATTTCGTACGCCTCATGAGCCGCATCCATCGCACCCTGCCCCCCAAAGGAACCCGCATCGGCGTCGCCTTCTCAGGCGGCCTGGACACCCGCTGTGCCGTGGCGTGGTTCGAACGCAACGGCCTGGAGGTGTTTTGCTACACCGCCGATCTGGCGCAGCCCGACGAGGCCAGCTGTTCCGACATTCCACCGGTCGCCTTGCAGCACGGCGCGCGCAAGGCGCGACTGGTTGATTGCCGGGACGCCCTGGTGCGCGAAGGCATGATCGCCATCCAGTGCGGCGCGTTCCACCTGACCACCGGCGGTAAGAAATACTTCAACACGACGCCGCTTGGCCGCGCCGTCACCACGACCGCCATCGTGCGCGCCATGCGCGAGGACGACGTCAACATCTTCAGCGACGGCAGCACGCACAAGGGCAACGACATCCAGCGCTTCTACCGCTACGGCATCCTGACCAACCCGTCGCTCAGCATTTACAAGCCGTGGCTGGATCGTCGCTTTGTCGAACAGTTCGGCGGCCGCAAAGAGATGAGCGAATACCTGGTCGGCCTGGGCTTGCCCTACCGCATGGGCACCGAGAAGGCATACAGCACGGACGCCAATGCGCTGGGCGCCACGCACGAGGCGAAGGATCTGGAATTTCTCGACAAGGGCCTGCGCATCGTCAGCCCCATCATGGGCGTGGCGCACTGGAAGCCCGAGGTGCCCGTCGCCGCCGAGGAAGTCACTGTCGGCTTCGAACAGGGCCTGCCGACAACACTGAATGGCAAGCGCTTTGCCTCGACCTTCGAGTTTTTTCTCGAGGCCAACCGCGTCGGCGGGCGTCACGGCCTGGGCATGTCCGACCAGATCGAGAACCGGGTCATCGACGCGAAAAGCCGCGGCATCTACGAGGCGCCCGGCATGGCGCTGCTGCACATCGCCTACGAACGTCTGCTGTCGTCCATTCACAACGAAAACACCACGGACCTGTATTTCAACCTGGGACGGCGCCTGGGCCGCATTCTGTACGAAGGCAAGTGGTTCGACCCCGAGGGCATGCTGCTGAAGGACGCGCTGACCCGCTGGATCGCTCCATCGATTACAGGGTCGGTCTCGCTGGAACTGCGCCGGGGTGACGACTACAGCATCCTGGACACGCGCGCGGCGCACATGGCCTACGATCCGCACAAGCTGTCGATGGAAAAGGTGGACAGCGCCTTTTCCCCCGAGGACCGCATGGGCGCGCTAGAGATGCAGACGCTGGCGGTGCAAGACAGCCGCGCCTTCCTGATCAATCACCTGACCAACCTGCGCGAACTGTCGGCCGCCGCGCAAAGCCCCGCCCTGTCGGAGATTCTGGCCGACAACGGCGAGCCGCCGACGAAATCCTAGCGCATCAGCGATCGCACCAGCGCCCAGTAGCGGCGAAAGATCGGGTTCGCCACGGCAGTCAGCAGCCACGGGCTCATGGCGGGGAACAGCACCTCGCCGGTGAACAGCGCGGTGGCTTCGCGGTCGGTGCACGCGCGCAGGGCCTGAACGCGCCGGCGGGTGTTCATAATCGCCGGCCAGCGTCGGGGCGACAGCACATAGGCCGTCGCCCGCGCCTTGTCGCGCCACCAGCCACCACGCGCGGCGAACAGCCACAGGCCCATTTCCATCGCACCCAGCGCCGGCGCGATCATGGCCAGGGTCCGCCAGTCGTAACACCACGCGAGGACCAGGAAACGGTTGCGCTCCATCAAGTAAAACTTCGCGGGCGAGCGCGAGAACTCGTACTTGTGCACCACCCGCGAGTCGGGCGCGAACACGACACGATGGCCAGCGAGATGCGCGCGCCACGACAGTTCGAGATCTTCGTGGTACGCGAACAGTTCCTCGTTGAACAGGCCAATCTCGGCCAGCGCGGACAGGCGCACCAACACACCGGCCCCGCTGGCGTAGGCGATGTCGCGTGGGGATGACAGCTTGTCCCTGGCTTCCGGCGCGTGGACCGCCAGGCCGTCCCCTGCGGCGTATCCAAATCCCAGGTAGTGAAGGGCGTTGCCGAAGCTGTTGACGATGTCGCGCCCCGGCCCGCGCACCAGCAGACTTTGCACCTGCGCGATCTTGTTGTCCGTACGCGCCACCGCGACAACCCGCGCCAAGAAATCCGGCTCGACCTCGGTGTCGGGATTCAGCAAGTAAGCGTAGGCATCCCCGTCGTCCATCGCGCGCCGCAATGCCTGGTTGTTGCCCCCGGCGAATCCCCGGTTGTCCTGATTCGCCATCAGCACGGCGGGCAGCCCGCCCCTGGTCGCATCCCCGGCGGCGTTCAGGAGTTCGTCGCGTATCAAGGCGGCGCTGCCGTCGGCCGACGCGTTGTCGACCAGTATCAGGCGCGTGTTCGCCGGATCCAGGCCCGCCCCTTCCAGTGCCCGGACGCAGGCGGACAGGTACGCGCGGTGGTTATAGCTGACGACGATGATCGACGTGCGGCCCGGCACCGCGGGGGCCGTCACGGATCGCGCCGCGACAGGGTGTCGTCAAGCTCCTTGAGGGCGGCGGCGCGCACCACGCGGGTGATCTGCCGCTCGAGATCCTCGATCTTGCCGAACATGCGGAACAACAAATAGAACAGCGACATCAACGACAGGTAGATGACGACGTCCGCGCCGCGCCCCACCCCCAGCAGGGTCGCCAGGCGACTGGTCACCGACGGCTGCACCACCACCACGATGACCGCGCTCCAGAACAAGACCCACAGGCCCAGGTGCAGCAACGGCAAGCCGCCCCGACGAAAACGCAGCACGGCGCGCGACAGGGCGAACACGGCGAAACAGATCAAGACGATGGAGATGGCGCTCATGCGTTCATCCGATGAAGCGGCGAATGATCAACTTCGCGGCCGTCTTGACGCCCACGAAAAGGCTTTGTCCCTTGGACATCGAATATTCCGTGTAAATGGCGGGAATGGCGATCTCGGCATAGCGCCAGCGTTTTTCCTTCAGTTCCTTGATGAACTCGGACGACACTTCCATGCCGTTCGTGCGCAAGTCCAGCGATTCGGCGGCGCCGCGTGACAGCCCGCGAAGGCCGCTTTGGCTGTCGCTGACCCACACGCCGAACAGGACATAGGTCAAAACGTTGCCGATGCTGTTGAAGATGATCCGGCGCAACGGCATCTTGCCGCCCGCGTCGCCGGGAATCAGGCGCGAGCCGATGACGAAATCCACGTCGCCTTGCTCGACCCGCACCAGCACCCGGCGGGCGTCCTCGGCCCGGTGCTGTCCGTCGGCGTCCATGGTGACGATGGCTGTCGCCCCCAGCTTCACGGCCGCCGCGATCCCGGTGCCCAGCGCGCCGCCCAGCCCCCGGTTGACGGCGTGCCTCACCACCAGAGCCCCGGCTTGCTTCGCCAGGGCCGCCGACTGATCGCGCGAGCCGTCGTCCACGACCACGACCACGTCGGCCACCTGGACGGCCTCGCGAACGACCTGCGCGATGGTGGCCTCTTCGTTGTAGGCCGGGATGACGATGACCTTGGTGCCCAACGCGCGCGACCATAACATGCCCGGCCGCCGGGTCAGCAGCCCGTCGGCGCGGCGGACCTGCCCCCCCCTGTGCTATGGTCGCGCCGCCGTGTGGCGCGAGCGTCTTGCAGAAATCTCGTCGCGTCGCGGACTGGCCCGCGCAATCTGGCTTGGGACTGCGGCCCTGGTGTCGTGGCTGCACCTGTTCGTGCACGCCACGCGCATGGGCGATGCCGAGCTGTCCCTGGACGAGGCCGGCACCTGGGGCGTCGCGCGGCGATCGCTGGGCACCCTGGTCACGCTGCCCACCGCCTTCCATTCACAGCCACCGCTTTACTACTTCATCCTGCACGGCCTGATTGGCATCAGCAGCCAGCAGTGGTTCCTTCGGGGATTCTCGTGGCTGTGCTTCTTGATCACGCTTCAGTTCGTCCTCTTCTATCTCGACGAGCTGAACCTGTTCGCGCGCCTGTTTCTGTGCCTGCTGCTGATCTACGCTGATATCAGCCACTACCTGGCCACCGCCGTCCGGCCCTACGGGCTGGCCACGCTGTGCACGCTGGTCTCGACGGTGTTACTGACCCGCCTGCTGCGCGAGCCGACGCGACGCCGCGCCATCGCTTATGCGTTGTGGGCGCTGGCAATGCTTTACAGCATGGCCTTCGCGGTGGCGGTGCTGCTGGTCCACGGGATGGTCGCGGCTGCCACGGTGACGGCGGCATTGCCCCGCTTCGGCCTTCGCGATGCCCTGCGACGGCACCGCGCGCTGCTACTGGCGATGACCTGCGTCGTCATCGCCTACCTGCCGTACCTCTTCATGGCGATCCACTACCAGTACAAGCCCAACCCGGCGCACACGCTGGACTTGGTCCGGAATCCGCACACCTACGAAAACGCGCTGACGGAACAGTTCCAGCTGCCGGTGCCAATGATGCTGGGGTTATTTGCGCTGTGCGTGTTCGCGGTCGCGGGCGAGTTGCGTGGTCGAAACTTCGTGGTGCTGCTGTGGCCGCTGCTGGTGTTCGGGCAGATTGCCTTCGTCTTCTTCTTCATCGTGGGCCGCAGCCCGATCGGCGCACAGCCCAAGTACATGATGCCGGCGTTTTTGGCGGTGTGCATGCTGGCGGCCCTGGGCTTCCAGCAGTTGCTGCCGCGAACCGAACGCGCCGTGTGGCATTGCGTTCCGGTGCTGCTGGGTGCCCTGGTGTGGTCGCGCTACGGGGATTTTCATACGTACATGCACACGAGGGCGCCCCTGGGTCAGTTCGAGATCCTCCACGGCGCGATGGCCCAGCAGCCGGGCAAGAAGCTGATCTTTTTCGACATCGGTTACGAGGGGCAATTCCTGGAACACGTCATTCGCGACGACGCCAACGTGGACCTCGGCATCATGCGCGGCCCGGCCTGGGCGACCGGCGGCGACAACCACCTGGACCCCAAGTACATCATCGACACGGTCGACAAAGCGGCCCCGACAACCCGCTGCTTCTTCTATTACCTGCAGCATCCGAATGGCCCCTACGCCACCGCGTTCGTGCCCACGATGCAGCGGCTGGGTTACACCGAACTGCCCGCCCTGCCCCGCATCCACGGACACCGCGTGCCGGGTTTTTGCCGGAACTAGGCGTTGCGACCGGGGCGCAGGCAGCGCCACCACAGATAGGCCGACTCGCCGCTAAGACTCAGCATCAGGATCATCAACAAGGCCGCCGCCGCCCTGTCCTTTTCGTAGTCGAGGATCCACCAGTCCAGCCGAAACCGCTGGTAGGTGCCGCTGATGTCCAGCTTCAGTGATGTGTGCGTGTGCCAGGGCGCGTCTGCCTCGGCGCGCTTCCAGTCGTGGCCCGCAACGACATGCTTGAACGCCCAGTAGTGACCAACGATCGGCTGGAAGGGTGGCAGCCACAGCAACGGATACATGTCCTCAAAGCACGCGTCACAGTACCCGCCGCGGTCCGGAGTGACCGAGCCGCCGCGGTTGGGCTGGCCAAGCCAACGCGCGCGCGCCTCCATCGACAGGCGAATAAAGTGATCCCAGTAGAAGACGCTTCCCAGCACCTGGACGAACACACCCGCGATGACCAGGGCCGCAGTGGGGGCGACCAGCTTCCAGCGCAGCACCGGCAGCGATTCCTTGAGGTATAGCAGCGCCGGAAGAGCCAGCACCGGGACGGCGAACACGACATAGCGCGGCCCCCAGGCGAAGTCTCCGCTCCAGAAAGGAAAGCGCGCGTTGACGAACAGCGGCGGCACAATCGTGAGAACCATCGCCACTAGCGTTCGCGGATAGCGGGCCACACATTTCGGCAGCGCGACCAGGCTCAGCAGCAGGGGCGGGCTGTACAGAAACAGGCTTTTGCCGGGGGAAAGAAACATCCCCCAGAAACCTTCCCAGGCGTTGCCGCGCACGAACAAGGCCCCCGCCCCGCCGTAACCCGAGTTGAAGATCGAACCGTAACGGGCCCAATTGTAGAAGAAAATAAGCCCGAACGACGGCAGCATCGTCAGCCCCGCCCACAGCGCAACCGATCGCAGCCGCCGCCAATCCTTGCGCAGCGTCCAGGCGACCAGCAGACCCGCGCCGGCGACACCGACGGCATAGATCAGTTTCGAGTCGAGCAGCACGCCGGCCCACAAGCCGAAGGCGCGCGCGCGCGCGTCGCTGGGCAAGTCGAGCACCCGCAGCAGGGTCAGGAAGAACCCGGTGAAGCAGGCCACCTGCAAGATTTCCGTGTAGGGGTAACGCGCGTAAACCCAGGTAGTCGTCGCAAAACCGACGACCAGCGTGCCGATGCTGGCAAAACGGGGCGAAACGCCGTGATCGCGACACAGCCAGAAAAACAGAAGACACGTAAGCGCCCCCAGCGCCGACGGCCCCAGATGGCAGGCCAGTGGCAGCGCGTACTGCGACGTCGCGGGCCAAAACGAGGTGACGATTCGATACACGGCGGCACCCGGCACGTGGATCAGCGAGGGTAGCAAGGGATGGGGGGCGTAGTACTTGCCGTTTCGACCCGGCGGCGCATCGGGTGGCCAGCGCACCGAATCCACATGCAGCGTGCCGTGCGCGACCAGATTCTCGGCCACCCTGTACACGGGGTTCGCGTCCCCCCACGGCCGCTCGCGGCTGGTCGCCGCCATGTACGCGAAGAAGATCGTGCAGAAGATCGCCGGCGCAAGCCAGCGGGAGGTCTTGTCGGGCGCGCTGTCAGTCACAGGGGCGCCGGCGGTTATACCCCAGACAGCAGATTTGCAGCCCGCGAGGTGTCGGCCCGGGGCGGCAGATCGACCGGGGCCACCGCGGGGGGCCGCTACGGGTCGGAACGCAGCGCTACCTGCGCACCCGCCGCCGACCAGGCGAGGTCATTCGCCAGCTTCAGCGACGGGAAGGTACCGGCATCGGTCCACCAGCCAGGCAGCATGTCGTACGTCAGATCGCCACGCTGGATATAGGCGTTGTTGACGTCGGTGATCTCCAATTCGCCACGGCCCGATGGGCGCAGGCTGGTGATGATGTCGAACACCGTCGCATCGTAAAAGTAGACGCCGGTAACGGCCAGTGCGCTGGGCGCCTTTTTGGGCTTTTCCAGAATCTGGACCACCTTTTTGCCGTCGGTGACCGCCACGCCGTAACGCTCGGGATCCGTCACTTCCTTCAACAGAACCTTGGCGCCGCTGGCCTGGCGACGAAACGCCTCGGCGAACGGCGCGATCGACGCGTCGAAAATGTTGTCGCCCAGGATGACCGCCAGACGACCGCCCCGCCCAAAACGTCGCGCCAGGCCCAGCGCCTGGGCGATACCACCCGCCTCGTCCTGCACGCGGTAGGTGAACTCGCAGCCGAAGTCCTTGCCACTGCCCAGCAACGTGACGACCGCACCCATATGCTCGGTGCCCGTGACGATCATGATCTCGTGGATGCCGGCCGCCACCAGCTTCTTGATCGGGTGGAACACCATGGGTTCCGATCCCACCGGCAAAAGGTGCTTGTTCGTGGCCTTGGTCAGCGGAAACAGGCGCGACCCGGCGCCCCCGGCCAGCACCACGCCCCGAAGTTCGCTTTCACTATGACTCTGGCTGCTCACATTGTTCATGTTGGGCTCGCTTTGGAAGGGTCGACGCCGCGCAGGCGCTCGGCGTATTGCTGTTCGTAGTAATCGCGGTAGGCGCCGCTGCGCACGCGTTCCCACCAGGTCGGGTGGCTGCGGTACCAGTCGACGGTGGCGGCCAGGCCCGCTGCAAATGTATGTTGCGGTCGCCAACCCAGTTCATCGCGAACCTTCGCCGCGTTCATCGCATAGCGCCGGTCGTGCCCCGGCCGATCGGGGACATGGCGGATCAGGTCTTCGCCACGATCCGTGTGGCGCAAGATGGCGCGCACGACGTCCAGATTGGGACATTCGTTCTCGGCGCCGATGTTGTAAACCTCGCCCGCGCGCCCGCCTCGCAACACCAGATCGATCGCCCGGCAGTGATCTTCGACGTGAATCCAGTCGCGCACGTAAAGCCCGTCGCCGTACACCGGCAAGGGCTTGCCCTCGAAGGCGTTCAAGATCATCAACGGGATCAACTTTTCGGGAAATTGATGGGGCCCGTAATTGTTGGAACAGCGGGTGATGACGGCGTCCAGACCGTGCGTGTGGTGGAAGGCCGCCACCAGATGATCGGCCGCGGCCTTGCTGGCCGAATACGGGCTGCGCGGCGCAATCGGCGTCGTTTCCTCGAAGGCGCCCGTCGCCCCCAGCGAGCCGTAGACCTCATCGGTGGACACTTGCAGGAATCGTTTCACGCCGCCTGCACGCGCGGCCTCCAGCAGGCTCAGCGTGCCCGTGACATTGGTATCGATGAAGGGGCTGGCCGACAGGATGCTGCGATCGACGTGGCTTTCGGCCGCGAAGTTCACAATCGCCTGCACCTGATGCCGGGCAATCAGCGTGCGCACCAGGGCCGTGTCACGGATGTCACCCTTCACGAAAACGTGACCGGCGTCGTCGCGCAGATCGGCCAGCGATTCCATGTTGCCGGCGTAGGTCAAGGCGTCCAGGTTGACGACGCTGTCGGCGGGCCGCGCGCGACGGATCAGGCGCACGTACCACGAGCCGATGAAACCGGCGCCGCCGGTGACCAGAAGATTCATGCCGGCAGAATGCCCAGGCGATCCACCGACTGTCAAAGGCGAACCCCGTGCAACGGCGCACCCCTGGCGAACAGGGCGTCGACGCGCCTGGTGACCGCGGGATCCTCGATCAGGGCCGGCGCGTGGTGGGCCTTGCGACGCGCATCGATGACGACCGACCCCGCGCAGCCCCAGTGCTTGTTGCGGGTGATCGCGCCGATTCCGCCGACGTCGATCGCCGGATTCGAGCGCGTGAAGGTCACCCAGAAAAAGTTGTTCAGCGTCCGCGCACAGAATTCGCTGTCCTCGGTCAAGACCACCAGCGGAAACTGGTTGATAGCGTCGGCGGACGACAGCCCGGCACAGAAGCGTTCGAAATCCGCCGCGACACCCTCGGGACCCGGCACATGGGCGCCGGCGCGGACGGCCAGCACGCCCGGCAGACACACCCGGGGATCACTGAAGCCGTCGGGCAGACGCAGGCCCGTGGGAACATCGCCCGGCAGATTTCGACGGACCCCGCCCACCGCTGCGATCACCACCTTCGACCCCTGGTTGAGCCCGCTGCCCGAATAGTCCAGCGTGTCGATGGTCGTCCGCGTCTGAAAATGCAGATCGCGCGTGGGATCGAAACGCGCCAGCACGTGTTGCAGAAACGCCGACACGTCCCCCACGCCCAGGTTCGGATCGTCGTCGCCGGCCGCAATGAAAAGATACTTGGCCAGCGACATCTGCCCCTGCCCCAGGATGGCGTTCGCCTGGGTCAGCAGTTCCTGCGGTTCGGTCCGCGCGGCGTACGGCACATACCGCTCACTGCCAAGCGCCAGCAGAACTGGATGCACCCCCGCAGCGTCGACGGCGTGAACCGCGCGCACCCCCGGCAGCACCGTCGGGATAATGGGCCCGGTCAGCTCGTGAATCAGCGCACCGAAGACCGTGTCCTCCTGCGGCGGGCGCCCGACAACGGTGAACGGCCAGATGGCGTCGGCGCGGTGGTAGACCCGCTGGACGCGCAGGACCGGAAAGTCGTGGACCAGGCTGTAGTAGCCCAGGTGATCACCGAACGGGCCTTCGGGCTTGCGCGAGGTCCCGTCGACGTAGCCGACCAGACAAAAATCCGCGTCGGCCGCGACCGGCAAGCCGCCCTTCTGCGTTGCCATGCGCACCCGCCGCCCGCCCAGCGCGCCCGCAAACGCCAGTTCCGACAACCCTTCGGGCAGCGGCATCACCGCGGCCAGGGTCATCGCCGGCGGGCCCCCGACGAACACGTTGACCTTCAGCGGCTCGCCTCGTCGCAACGCCGCCGCGTGATGGACGCCGATGCCGCGGTGGATCTGGTAGTGCAGCCCCACTTCGTGATCCTTTTCGTAGGACCCGCCCGACAGTTGCACGCGGTACATGCCCAGATTCGAATGGCCGAAGCCCGGCCGGTCGGGATCTTCCGTGTAGACCTGCGGCAAGGTGATGAACGCGCCGCCGTCGTCGGGCCACGACACCAGTTGCGGTAGCTCGCTCACGGCCGCCTGGTTCGTGAACACCGGCCCCCCGTCGACCTTGCGTGGAATCAATCGCAGCGCGGTAAGCGGCGTGCCCAGATAGCGCAGCGGACGTTTCCAGGCTGCGCCCGGATCCACCTTCAGCTCGATCAGCCGCCGGACGCTTTCAAGCGTGTCGCGGAAGATGTAATGGGCCCGGTCGAGCGTGCCGAACAGGTTGCCGACCATCGGAAAGCGCGAACCCCGCACGCGCGTGTAAAGAACCGCAGGGCCACCTGCGGCGAAAACCCGCCGCTGGATCTCGGCCACCTCCAGATGGGGGTCGACCTCGGTGTCGATGCGCACCAGTTGCCTGCTGCGCTCGAGATCGGCGACGCAGTCGTGAAGGGATCCGTGGGACATCCGCCGCTTTCCTACCCCGGCCGTCGTGGCGGCGCCAGACGGGGCACGACCGGGCCGTTTTCTTGCTTCCCGCGACGCCGGACCTACGCTGGGTGCATGGACAAGAAGTTCTTCGTCGAGCAGCTGGCCGACCGCCTGCAAAAATCCGCATCGGTCGCCACGCGCGCGGGGCAGGCGGCCGCCCAGGAAGCCCGCGACGGCGCCACCGCGGCGGAAAAGCGCGAGGATTCGCGGGTCGCCATCGAATACGCCGGCCTTGCCCGCGGGCAGGCGCAAAGGGCCGACAAGGTACGCGCCGAGATCGCCGCCCTCGAGACCTTCCGCCCCGGTCGTGTCGTCGGCGGCGGGCCGGTCGCACTGGGTGCCGTGGTCGAAGTGGAAGACGGCGAACAGGGACGGACCTTCTTCTTGGCTCCGGTCGGTGCCGGCGTCGAGCTGGCGGGGCCCGACGGTGATGGTTTTCTGTCGGTGGTCACGCCGCATTCGCCGGTGGGCAAGGCGGTCCTCGGCCGCCGCGTCGGCGACACCGTCGAGGTCACCGTGCAGGGCGAGCCGCGCGAATGGACCATCACCTACGTAGAGTGAACCGAGGCAGCGATAATGCATAGCAGCATGTCAGCGATCACGGCTGAACCGACATCTCACGAAAGCTGCTACACTTCGTCCCGATGGACGCGGCTACGCAAGAGAAGTACCGGTCGCGGCACCGTCTGCTGTTGCTTGCCACGCTGACGCTGACCGCGGCATGTGCAGCGGTAAAGACCGACGGCCTGGCGAGTAAAGGCGCGGGCGCCGACGGGGCCGCCGACGACGAGCCCCTTCCAACCGCCGCGGGTGCCGGTCAAGGATCGGGCGGCGCTGCGGGCGCGACACACATGATGGACGCGGCCCCCCCGATCGTCATCGATCCCGCGAGGACGGCCGACGCGGGTGCCGCTGACCGGCCCGCCGGCGATGACGCCAGGCGAGCCGACACAGCGCCTGCCCGGGACACCGCCGCCGACAGCGGCCCGCTGATTCGGCCTGACGCAACCGCCGCTCGGCCGGCGCGTGCGATACTGCTGACCAGCATCCCGACGGCGGACGTGGGCGACGTGATGCTCAAGGCACGCCTGGCCGGTCTCGGATATCAGGTCACGGTCGCGGTGGTGACCAACGTCGACAACATGCGCGCCGCACGCAAGTTAGCTGCGGACCAGGATCTCCTGGTGGTGTCGTCGTCGTTCCTGTCGACGGTGCCCGAAAGCGGCATCTTCGTGGATCTCCCTGTGCCCATCCTGTGTCTCGAGCAAGCGCTGCTGGCCGGTCTCGAGATGGTACAGACCGAGATCGATTCGAGTGGATGGTTCGTCAATCAGACCAAGATCGAAATCACCATGCCCCGCCACCCCCTGGCAGGGGGAACCGCCGCCGGTCTCGTTACAGTCGTCAACGGCTTCAGCGAAATGGGATGGGGCCGCCCCCTGCCATCAGCGACGGTCGTCGCCACCCTCGCGGGCGGGCCCGACCAGGGGACGATCTTTGCCTACGACAAGGGCACCCAGCTGGTGCGCATCACCGCACCCGCCCGGCGCGTGGCCTGGTTCGGTCACGTCCTGACACTACCGGCGCTGAATGCACAGGGCTGGTCGTTGTTCGACGCCGCCGTCACCTGGGCCGCCAACCTGCCGCCCCGCTGACGAATCAGGGCTTTTCGATCACGGCCAGCACGTGCGTGCGCAACCAGGGCACGCTGTTGAACAAGGCATACGCACGGGGGTGCACGCGGCACACGGTGCGGGCCACCGGTGGAGCCAGCGTTACGCGTTCCGCGTGCATGCGGCCGTCGGGGAAAAGCTGGCGGACACGCGACAGTGGCACGCCCCGAACGTCGGCGTTGCGGGGGTTGTTCACAACGAAGTCGTACCAAAGAACCGCGCCGCCGGGCTTCAGCCACCGCCACATCGCCTGGGCCAGACGCATCTGCAGATCGTCGTTCAAGATCGACGAGAACACAGTGAACTGCAGTGCCAGATCCTGGCTGCCCTCGGCGATCTCGGCTTGACTGGCGTCGCCCGCCCGCAACTGGACGGCCGCCGGCAATACGTAACGCGCGGATTCCAGGCGGTCCGGCAGCAATTCCAGTCCCGTCAGATGTTCGGGCCGCAAGCCCAGGCGCAGCATGCCCAGCAAGTTGCCTCCGGAACCGCAGCCAACCTCGACCAGACGCCAATCCGCCGCAGTGCCGGATCGCAGGGCCAGCCGCCGCCGCAACGCGCCCTCTCGTTCCACTAGCATCGCCCAGATCTCGGGGCGAAGCAGGCTGTAACGGTCCACCCCGCTGCGACGTGCATAGCGCTCGGCAATGGCGCGCAGTTCCTCGTCTCGCTCGTTCACAACAGTCTTTTACACCTGTTGCCCCATCCGGCGCGCGGTGCTGGCGCGCCTGACAGCGAACCATTTGGGAACGCCCGCTGCTGTTCGCGCTTTCGTTGCGCCCCTACCGTTTCTTCGCCGGCGATCCGTTCAGGGTCACCGCAGCCCTCACAAGCGCCTTGAACGCCGCCGCGTCGATCTTTTCCCCTTCGTGGATGTCGATCGCCCTGCGGGTGTTGCCTTCCAGGCTGGAATTGAAAAGGCCAGACGGGTCCGGAAGGCTGGCCCCCCGGGCGAAGGTATGCTTCACGACCTTCGTATATGCCTCGCCGGTACAGACGATCCCGTGGTGCGACCACACCGGTGTGCCCATCCACTTCCACTCTTCAGTCATCCCGGGGTCGGCTTGCAGGATCAGCCCCCGCATGTGGGCCAGGGTCTCCCCGCGCCATCCCCCCAGATCGCAGATCCGCTGGTCGATAAGCCGGGAAGCGCGCTGCCCAGTCGCGCCTGCAGTCGCCGGGGACTTGGACTTGGCGGCCGAATGCCGTGGCTTGCTTGCGCCCGACCCGCCCTTGGTATTCATGATCTTCTGTCTCGCGGAACCATTGTAGCCGAGACGCCCCCTCCAGAAAATGCGGGAGGCAGTGTCCAAGACGCTGCCGCCCGGGCGTCATAACGTGTCGGTCGAGCTGACCGACCAAACAATAGAAGGAGAGAAACCATGCCCAAGTACCTGTGTATGCAACGAAATCTGCCGAGTGCGGACGGCCAGAAGGGCCACAAGCCCTCGCCCGCTCAGATGCAGGAGATGTACGCCCAGTTCGGCGCGTGGCAGGCGAAGTTCAAGAAAAACCTGGTCGACATGGGGGGGAAGCTTGGTCAGGGACGCCTCGTCACCACCCAGCCTGCGGCAGACGGACCGCTCGTGGAGGTCAAGGAGCTGGTCGGCGGCTACATGATCGTCTCCGCAGCCAGCCTCGACGAGGCGATCGAGGTTGCCCGCGAGTGCCCGGGGCTCGTGGGCCCGGGCTCGGGCGTCGAGGTCATCGAGATTCACACGCCTTGAGCACACCCCGTCTCGTTGAGCACTTCTTCCGGCACGAGTACGGGCGACTGGTTTCGATGCTCTCGCGTCGGGTAGGAGTGCAGAACCTCGAGGCGGTCGAGGACGCCGTTCAGTCCGCGCTGACGACCGCGCTCGAGTCGTGGACCGTGGCTGGCTTGCCCGACAATCCGTCGGCCTGGCTCTTTCGAGTGGCGCACAACGATCTCGTGGGAGGGCTGCGCCAGCGAACCCATCGCCGTCGCATCCTGGACGAGAACGGGGCCGAACACGTGGGAGATCCGGAGGACGGACCGGGGCCCCTTCTGGCCGGTGAGGTGCAAGACGACCTACTCAGGATGCTGTTCGTCTGCTGCGATGACGCAATCCCGCCGGAGTCGCAGCTGGTCTTGGCCCTCAAGACCCTCTGCGGCTTCGACGTTCGGGAGATCGCCCTGCGCCTCTTCAGCAGCGAGGCCAACGTCTACAAGCGCCTCGCGCGGGCCCGAAACCGCCTGCGTGAGGTTCCGCCACGCATCGACGATCTCACCCCCGAGCAATACTCGTCGCGCGTCCCGGCGGTGCACCAGATCCTCTACCTACTGTTCACGGAGGGCTACCTGTCATCCCACGCCGAGACGGCCATCCGCCAGGAGCTCTCCGACGACGCGATCCGGTTAGCTTCCGTCTTGGCGGAACATCAGGTGGGGAAAGTTCCGGAGACCTCTGCGCTATTGGCCCTGATGCATCTGCACGCGGCGCGGATCACCGCACGCCAGGACGCATCGGGCGGACTTATTCTGCTCTCGGAGCAGGATCGAGCGCTGTGGGACCAGCAGAAGATTCAGGTCGGGCTTTCGTGGCTCGCAGACTCTGCACGCGGCGACGTCTACTCGCGCTACCACGCGGAGGCGGGGATCGCCGCCGAACACTGCCTCGCCCCCTCCTTCGAGGAGACGCGTTGGGACAGGGTCGTCGAATGCTATTCGCTGCTGGAACAGATCGCCCCCTCCGCGCTGCACAAGCTCAACCGCGCGGTAGCCGTCGCAGAGTGGCAAGGGCCCGCCGCGGGGCTCGCAGTGCTTGAGGGTCTTGAACCGCCGAGCTGGCTGGCCGGCTCCTACCAATGGGCCGCGGTGCTGGCGGACCTGCATCGGCGCTGCGGACACGACGATGCGGCCCGGCGCTACAGAGACGTCGCGGTGAAATCCGCTCCCACCCAAGCTGTGCGGGAGCTGTTGCAGCGACGACTCCGGGTCGGCGCGTAGTATGGCCGACTGCCCGTTGCACAGCGGCGGGCACCTGTTGACCCGTGCCTCGTCGACCCGCCATCGGCGGTGGAGGTGCGCGCCGAACATCTGGCGAGCAACGACGCCCTTCGAGCTGGGCCACCGGCGACGACGCTCGCGTCACCGTGACGATCGGCCTGCAGCCGATCTGAGATCAGCGCGCGCCGAACAGCTTCTTCGGCTGCTCGGCGGCGAGGAAGTCGAGCAGGAGCCGGTTCACGACCTCCGGCTTCTCCATCGCCAGCGCGTGCGACGCCCCCGGGATGACGGCGAGCTGCGCTGAGGGCATGGCCGCCTGCATCGCCGCCGCCCCCTCCACCGTCCCGATGTCGTCGTCGCCCACGAGCACCAGCGTCGGCGTCTGCACGCCGCGAATGTTCTCAAGCGGAATTCCCCGATCGGCCCGCCACGCCGCCACCATCTTCTCGGCCACCACGGCGTAGTGCGCCGGTCCGTCGGGTGACACGGCCGCATAGCCGGCCTCGAGGAACGGCGGCAGATGGGCCGGCGTCATCTGCGCCATCATCGCCACGTACTTCGGCCGAGTGCCGTCGGGGTTGAGCGGCTGGCTGATGTAGCCGAGCTTGCGCACCAGGCCGGGACGCTTCATCGCGACCATCAGCGCGATCATGGCGCCGTCGCTCCACCCGATCAGATGAGCCGACTCGAGGCGGAGCGCGTCCATGAACGCGATCGTGTCGTCGACCATGATCTCGTACGTGATCGGCCCGGGCAGGTCACGGGTGCGCCCGTGCCCGCGTCGCTCGGGCATGATCAGGCGATACTTCTCGGCGAGCGCGGGGATCTGCGGGCCCCAGGTCTCGATCGTGCACAGGCCGCCGTGGAGCAGGAGCACCGGCTCGCCCTCGCCGATCATCTCGTAGTAGGTGCGGACGCCGCCGGCATCGACGTGGTCTCGAACGCGCTGGTTGTCTTGCATGGACCAACTCTAGGCAGCTCCGTGATCCCCCGCATCGGGCGTTCACCCGACGAACCCGACATCAATCGGTCATCAGGCCGTGTTTCATCGCGAACAGGCCGGCGCGAGCCCGGTTGCTGGCGCCGATCTTGGCGTAGATGTGCTCGACGTGGCTGCCCGCGGTCTTGGGCGAGATGGCCAGCTCGGCGGCGATCTCCTTGTTGGACAGGCCCACCGCCACCAGGCGGAGCACCTCGACCTCGCGCGCGCTGAGCCCCGCCGGCCACTCGCGCCGACGGCGCACGCGGTGCCCGGCCGCACGCAGCACCGCGTCCACCGCACCACCGTCGAGGCGACCCGCTGTCACCATGACCCGCAGCTCACGCGCGGCATCGTCGGCGGCACGGGCCGGCCGATGCGGCCGCTTCTGCAGGAGCGCCTGGTAGGTGTCAGCCGCACCGAGCAGGCGACCGGCCGGGGTGATCGCGTCGCCGGCGATCCCGCGCGGATACCCGGAACCGTCGAGGCGTTCGTGATGCTGGATCGCGATCGCCGCCATCGGTGCCAGGGTCGGCAGGTACGCGAGCATTCGCTCGCCGAGGTACGGGTGCAGGCGCACGCGCTCGTGCTCGACGTGAGACAGGGGCCCGCGCTTGTCCCAGATCGAATTGGGCACGCCGAGCTGTCCAAGGTCGTGGACCAGCGCGGCTCGGCGCACGAGCGCGACGTCTCGCTCGGGCAGACCCTGATCGCGAGCCGCCGCGTCGACCAGCTCGGCCACCGCGCGGGCGTGGCCGATCGTCCACGGCGACTTCAGATCGGCGAAGTCGCCCATCGCCTCGAGCACGCGCTCAAACACGTCGTCGCCGATCGGCGACGACAGCGCGGGCTCGGCATCGATGATCGCGTTCCAGGCGCTGGGCTGGTCCAGATCGGCGAGCAGCTCCGGCGCATGGCGGCAGAAGAGCTTCACCAGCCCGGGGTCGAGCTGCGAGCCGCCGCGCTTCTTCGTCATCTCGATCGCACCGTCGGTGCCGCGGGTGCGGTGGAACATCGCGACCACGTCGGAGAAGGAGATCACCCGCGCGGTGCCCAGGATCTGATCGCGGCGCAGCCCGAGCGGCCCCTTGCCATCCCAGCGCTCGAACGTCTGCGACAGGCAATCGCGCACGCCCTGTCCCAGGCCCAGACGCTGGGCGAGCTCGTCGGTGGCCAGATGGTGGTTGGTAAGCATGTCGTTGACGTCGCGCACGCCCTGGCGCAGGAAGCCGACCGAGACGCGGATCCGCTCGAGCAGGGGCTTGCCGGAGCCGAGGCGGCGGAGCATCGCCACCGCGCCGCTCTCACGCCCGGCCGCCTTCAGCGCCAGATCATCGCCGAACCACTTCGCCTGCTCGTACGCATCGGTGTGGCAGCCGACCCACGCCAGCAGTCCGGAATAGAAGAGGACGCCGCGATCAGCCTCGCCGAGGCCCAGCCGGTCGCCGATGCGGAGCGCGATCGCGCACTGCCGCATGACGTGCTCCATGGGCAGACCGAGCCCGAGGTCAGTGCCGAGCGATAGCAGCGCCACGAGTTCCGCCAGCCGGACCTCTCCTGGCACCTGCCCGATTCGCTCCGCCATCGATCGGCGAGTGTACGCCTATCGGGCCGTGTGTTAACTGCGTTCGCGCCCTGGTTGGTGGTGGAGAAAGAATGGCTCCCCATTCGATCGGCCCCACCAACCAAGTTCTCAGGTCGCGGCGCCGAGATTCAACTCGTTCTCAGGCGAATTCACCAAGCGGACCCGCAGGTTGCGTGATGGCGCTCGGCACGACAAAACAATGCTACCCCACTCGTCAACTGCACCTTCCACCCCCGTGGCGGGCTCTCGACGACGGGCGCGCCGAGGTCGAGGGGACGCGGAGGGCATCAAAAACCTCCACACATCATGCGGAATGTATCTTAGATATAGTTATATCTTGACTCGAAAGGCGGCAGATTTCATCATGCACGTATGGGTACAAGAGCAGCCCCGCGTCGAACGGAGCGGAAGGGCCCGGCCGTCACGACCGACGTCGGCGCGCGTCTCATTCATGTCCGCCTGTCCGAATCTGTCCATCGTGCCCTCCGGATCCGTGTGGCGGCACACGACACGTCGATTCAGGAGTGGGTCGCCATACTGGTTGAGCGCGAGCTTGCCTCCGCCAATGGCGAAGGCTCGTCGAGCGAAGGAGGTCAGCGGAAATGAGCATGAAGGAGCGAGCACCTCGCAACAGAACGATTTTCCTGTCGCAAGAGGATCGCGAAATCTTGCGACCGCGCTTGGCTTCCGCTGGTGACGTCACGCGCGAGGGTTACCTGGATCGAACTTTTCTCGGCAACTACAGCGACGTCACGCCGTTGCTTCCAAGAGGATTCGCTGACCTCCTCTTCCTCGATCCGCCCTACAACCTCGACAAGCGGTTCGGAGACAGCAAGTTCAGCAAGCGGTCTGTGGACGAGTACACGGCGTGGTTGGGCGACGTTCTCGACGTCGTTCTCCCTGGGCTCAAGCCGAATGGGACGGTGTACATCTGCGGCGACTGGTTCACGTCCGCATCAATATTCGTGGCGGCGTCAGAGCGTCTCCATGTACGCAACCGAATCACGTGGGAACGAGAGAAGGGCCGCGGCGCGAAGACCAACTGGAAGAACGCGAGCGAAGACATCTGGTTCTGCACCAACTCGCACGAGTACACGTTCAACGTTGAAGCTGTGAAGCTCCGTCGCCGCGTGATCGCGCCATACCGGGGCACGGATGGTGCGCCTCGTGACTGGCACGAGACGCCCGATGGAAACTTCCGGGACACGCATCCCTCAAACCTGTGGACGGACATCACAGTGCCGTTCTGGTCGATGCCCGAGAATACGGACCACCCTACTCAGAAGAGCGAGAAGCTCTTGGCCAAGCTCATCCTGGCGAGCACGAATTCTGGCGATGTCGTGTTCGATCCTTTTCTGGGGAGCGGAACGGCATCCGTAGTGGCACGAAAACTCGGTAGGCGATACGTGGGAATCGAGGGGGTCGAGGAGTTCGCGCTCCTGGCTGAGAAGCGCCTCGCCGTGGCCATCCAGGATAAAGCGATCCAGGGCCATGCAGATCGAGTCTTCTGGGAGCGAAACACGCTGAATGTCGTGAACGCCAACGCGCATCGACGGCAGCTGGCCGAGGAGGGCCCGCGAGAGGCCCAGACCAGGCTGTTGTAGACGTTCATTCTCCGAGCAGACGAAGCACGAACGCCTGTGCGCGTACCAAGTCAATCCCCGGCTTGAAGTCTGGAGCAAGCACCCGGTCGAACCGACCGGCAAGCTGCGTCACGCCTCGCGACGACCTGCCGGCCCAGTGGTGCTGAACGACAGTTGCATCACGCAGCACGTCCTCAAGCACAGGCACGAGACGCACGACCACCAATCCTCCGCGAACATCGATGCCAAGGACCAGGAACGCGAAAACAGAATCAGGCTCCGCGTGG
>JANXXE010000091.1 GCA_025350815.1 Myxococcales bacterium
GGCGACGGACATGAACATGTTTACCGATCTGACGTGCGTCGATCGCTTCAGCACCGAGCCGCGCTTCGACGTCGTGTTGCACGTCTATTCCGTCGCGAAGAAGCACAGGGTCCGCCTGTACGGCGGCGTTCCCGAGGATGACGCCAACATCGAAACCCTGGTGCCGGTGTGGCCGGGCGCCAACTGGTTCGAACGCGAGGCCTACGATCTATACGGCGTGCGTTTCAAGGGTCACCCGGATCTGCGTCGCATATTGATGTATCCCGAGTTCGTCGGGCACCCGCTGCGCAAGGACTACCCCAAAGAGAAACGCCAGCCGCTCGTTCGCCGCGAGTCGGGCAAGGTCGACTGAGCTTTCCGCATGAACCACGACCCCACTGCTACCTCGCAAAAACGCCGCGTTGTTCTGGGTGTGCGCGACGTCGGCGATATGGATGCGCCCGAACTGCCCTCCGAGTCGATTCCGCTGAACATGGGTCCGTCGCACCCGGCCATGCACGGAACCGTGCGCATGGTGCTGGACGTCGAGGGCGAGAAGATCTCGAACGTCGACATCCAGATTGGCTATCTGCATCGCTGTTTCGAAAAAGAAGCCGAGCACGCGACGTACACGCAGATCTTTCCGTACACCGATCGCCTGAACTACATCTCGCCGATGCTGAACAACGTCGGCTACGCGATGGCCGTCGAGAAGCTGCTGGGCATCGACAAGAAGATCCCCGAGCGCGCGCAGTACATCCGCGTGATCGTCGGCGAGATGGCGCGCATCAGCGATCACATGACCTGCCTGGGCGCAGGCGCGATGGAACTGGGCGCGTTCACCGCGTTCCTTTACATGCTCAAGGCGCGCGAATGGATCTGGGAATTGCTGGAAGAGGTCTCGGGCGCGCGACTGACGCACAGTTATATGCGCATCGGCGGCGTCTCCGCTGATCTGACCGAGGGATTCATGCCGCGCCTGCGCGACATCCTGACGAAGTCGCGTGTGGTGCTGGCTGACGTGGACAAGCTTCTGACCCGCAACCGCATCTTCCGCGACCGGATGGACGGCATCGGCATTTTCAACAAGGAAGACTGCGCCGCCTGGGGCGTGACCGGGCCCGTCGGGCGGTCCGCGGGTCTTGCGTACGACGTGCGCAAAGATCATCCGTATCTGGTCTACGACCGCCTTGATTTCGATGTCCCGATTGGTTCCGTCGGTGACAACTTCGACCGCTACGCCGTTCGCGTCGAGGAAATGAACCAGTCGATGCGCATCCTCGAACAGGCGATGGACCAGATTGCCGACGGTCCGGTGCTGGTCAATGATCCGCGCATCGTCCTGCCGGCAAAAAGCGAGACCTACAATTCAATCGAGGCGATGATCGCCCATTTCAAGATCATCATGGACGGCATCCGCGTGCCGGCCGGCGAAGTCTATTCGTTCACCGAGGGCGGCAACGGCGAATTGGGCTTCTACATCGTCGCCGACGGCACCGGGCGGCCGTGGAAATGTCGGGTGCGTCCACCTTGCGTCCCGGCGGTGGCCCTGCTCGAGAAGATCTTGCCGGGTCTCTTCATCGCGGACGTCGTGCCCACATTCGGAATGATCAACATGATCGGCGGGGAGTGCGATCGCTGATGGCTGAATCACCTGTTCCTGGATCCGCCCCGGCCCCGGCCGCGGACACCGTCACTGTGACTGTCGACGGCCACGCCCACACCTTTCCCAAGGGCACGAATTTGCTTGAGGCCTGCAATCAGGTCGGCGCGAATGTGCCCTTCTTCTGCTACCACGCGGGGCTTTCTTCGCCTGCGGTGTGCCGGCAGTGCCTGGTCGACGTCAAGGGCCAGCCCAAACCCGTACCGTCCTGCTACACGCCGGTCGCCGACAAGATGGAGGTCACGACCAACTCTGCCAAGGTGCTGGACATCCGGCGCCAGATGCTCGAGTTCACGCTGCTGAACCACCCCATCGATTGTCCGATCTGCGACAAGGCGGGCGAATGCACGCTGCAGAAGCACTACTTCGACTGGGACGGAAAGTTTTCGCGCAACGACGGCATCAAGGTCCACAAGGACAAGGTCGTCGACATCGGCAAGCACATCGTCCTCGATCAGGAACGCTGCATCCTGTGCACCCGGTGCATCCGTGTGTGCGACGAGGTGGCGAAGTCCCCGGACCTGGTCATGGCGAACCGCGGTGATCACGAGGTTCTGACGACCGCGCCGGGCCGCAGCCTGGACAATCCCTATTCGCTGAACACCGTCGACGTCTGTCCCGTGGGCGCGCTGACATCGAAGGATTTTCGCTTCGCCATGCGCGCCTGGGAGTTAGTCGCGACGCCTTCGGTCTGCCCGGGCTGCGCCACCGGCTGCAACATCGAGGTGCATGCCTCGCGCGATACGGTCTACCGCCTGGTCCCGCGCATCAATCCCGCCGTCAACAAGCACTGGATGTGCGACGAGGGCCGCTTCACCTACAAGACCGTGCGACAGTCGCGGGTCGTGGCACCGATATCGGGTGGCCAGGCCGTCGAATGGGATCGCGCCCTCGACGATGCAGCGGCCGGTCTGAAAGCCGTGCTCGACCGATCGCCGCTGGGCGTCGGGGTCGTGCTGTCGGCGCAGTCGACGAACGAAGATCTCCACGCGCTGGCCCGCCTCGCGTTCGACCATCTTGGCGTTCAGAAAGCCTATGTCGCCGGCAAGGACGAGGGCTGGCACGACGATATCCTGGTCAGCGCTGACAAGAACCCCAACACTGCGGGCGCCAAGGCCATCGGTGGGGGCCGCCTGCGCTCGCTGGCGGATCTCAGCCGCGACCTCAAGGCCGGTAGCCTGGTCGCGCTATTGGTCCTCGGCGAAGAGGGCGTCCTGGGCGCGGATCCGGCGACGATGCCACTCGACAAGCTGGACACGCTGGTGGTTCTGGCCTGTCACCACAACGATCTGGTGGACGCCGCCAAGGTCGTGCTGCCGCTGACCGCCTGGGCTGAATCCGACGGCACCTTCACCAACAAGCTGGGCATGGTTCAGCGCATCCGCGCGGCGCTGGCGCCGGCAGGGGATTCGCTGCCGGGTTGGGAGGCGCTGTCGCATCTGGCGCGGCGCCTGGGTGCCACCATGGAATTCACGACCGCCAAGCAAGTCTTCATTGAGGCGCGCGACAAGCACCCCTTCATGAGGGGTGCGGACTGGGGCCGCCCCATCCTGCCGGTGCAGTTGCGCTTCGCCAATTCCCGGGGCTGATGCATATGTGGGAAACCATCAAAGGCTCGTTCGAATACGGACATCCAGGGTTTACCGGGCTGTCGGCGCTGATCAAGATTGTGTACCTGATGCTGGCCTTCGGGCCTGGCCTCGCCTCGATCCTGACCTGGATGGAACGTCGCCAGTCGTCGCTGATGCAGGATCGCCTGGGCCCCAACCGCGCCAACATCGGGCGTTTCAAGGCCTGGGGCATCACGCACTTTTTGGCTGACGCCCTGAAGTTCATGGTGAAAGAGGACTTCGTGCCCGTAAAGGCGCACAAGTTCTTGTTCGCCCTGGCTCCCGTGCTGGCACTGGCGCCGGCCCTGATCGTGGCCGCCATCATCCCGTTCGGCGCGCCGCTGTGCTGGGGCCACCTGACCGAGATCGTCCCGACGGGCACCTGTGGCCAGGCTGTCGATCTTCAGATTGCCCGGCTGGACGTCGGTATCCTGTTCTACTTCGCGATCTCATCGCTGTCGGTCTACGGCGCGACGCTGGCCGGTTGGTCCTCGTACAACAAGTGGGCCATGATGGGCGGCCTGCGCGCCAGCTCGCAGATGATGTCGTACGAGGTGACGATGGGCATGGCGGTGCTGTCGATGTTCCTCATCTACGGCACGCTCGAACCCGGCGCCATGGTCGCGCAGCAGGGTTATTGGCCCTGGCAGTGGGGCATCTGGGGCATTCCCACCGCGCTCTCGTTCTTTCTGTTCCTGACAGCGGCCATCGCCGAGACCAAGCGAACGCCCTTCGACATTCCCGAAGGCGAGCCCGAGATCATCGGTTACTTCGTCGAATACTCGGGTCTGCGATTCGGCATGTTCTTCCTGGGCGAGTTCATCGAGATCGTGTTCTCTAGTGCGCTGATGGTGACCATCTTCCTGGGCGGCTGGCACCTGCCGTTCCTCGACGGACTGGCCGACCGGGTGCCCAACATCGCCTTTGTCTTGATCACGCACGGTGCGTGGATCGTGAAAGTCTTCTTGTTCACCGGCTTCCAGTTGTTGATTCGCTGGTCGTTGCCACGTTTCCGGTCGGATCAGCTGATGCAGTTGGGATGGCAGCGGTTGTTGCCGGTGTCGATCGCCAACGTGCTCATCACCGCGGGGTGGATCCTTTACAGCCGCTAGGTCGGAAGGACGAAATCACATGGCCGTCGGAGTCAAAGTCGTCGCCCGCCCGGGCAGCCTGAAACAGCAGATGTATCTGCCAGCGATCGCCGAGGGCATGGGCGTCACGTTTCGACACTTCATCAAGAACTTCGTCGGCAACGTCACCGGCAACCGGGACAAGACTGACATCGTCACGATCGAATATCCCGAGCAAAAGAAGAAGTACCCCGAGCGCTTCCGCGGCCTGCACCGCCTGATGTTGCGTGACGATGGTCAGGTTCGCTGCGTGGCCTGCATGATGTGCCCGACGGTTTGCCCCGCCCACTGCATCACCATCGTCCCCGAGGAAACTGCTGACGGCCGCATCGAGAAGCGCCCCAAGCTGTTCGAAATCGACGAGCTTCGTTGCGTGGTCTGTGGCCTGTGCGCCGAGGCCTGCCCTTGCGACGCGATTCGCATGGACACCGGCGAGCACGCCAAGCCGACCTACCGCCGCGCCGACGCTGTCCTCGACAAGGAAGAACTGATGTCGCGCGGGATCAAATCGGTGGCCGTGCAAGGCGGCGTGGGCGCCTTTTGGCGTGAGAAGCCCGAAGTGGCGAACACCGGCCAGGTTCAGTCAGCGAACGGTTCGCGCAGCGGCGCCGACACCGTGCCCGCCCAGATCGTACCCGAGGGCCCGCCGGCCGGTCCCGTCGTCGCGGCCAAGTAGCCGGATCTCGGGGTGGCGTTGGCGCATCGCGCGTGCGGCGCCGCGGTGCGCTGAGGTTAGCTGTAGACGAATGTATATACGGTATGTAATCTCACTACTCATATGGCGATGTCGACGCGTGGGCGTTTGGTTCTGGGGCTGGGGGTTTGGCTTTCGTCGTGTGGTGATCCGGGCGCGCCCGCTTCCGGGGCGACAGAAACGACGGCCCCGCGCTATTCACTGCGGGATCTAGGCACCTTCCCGGGCGGGGATTCATCGGTCGCCCTCGGCATCAACGCGGCCGGCGTCGTGGTCGGGCGTTCGAACGCGGCGCCAGCCAGCAGGTGCATGAAACCGTTTCGTGTCGCTCCCGGCGGCCCCATGGAGGAACTTTCGGGCACGGCCGGGCAGGCCTGCGGGATGGGGATTGCCATCAACGACGCCGGCAAGATCGTCTCGGCCGTCTCGGCGCCACGGGGATCTTTCGCAAGCGCCTGGCCGACTGCGATGAACGACAGCGGTCAGGTGGCCGTCACCGACTGGCACGGTTCCACCGTCAGCGCGTTCCTGTACGCGGACAGTACGGGCTTGCAGGCCCTGCCGACCCCACACGGCGAGATGGCCTTTACCCACGGCATCGCAGTCAACGGAGACGTGTTGGGTGGCTTCGCCATCGAGCCAGGTGTTCTGCGTGCCGCCCGCTGGCGGACCGGGGCGGGTGGCCACGTCGCACAGAATCTGAACGATCTTCTGCCGCCGAACTCCGGCTGGGTGCTTGAACGCGCCAGGGCCGCCAACGCGCATTCGATTGCGGGGACGGGAACGCTGAACGGGCAGGCGCGCGGCTTCTTGATGGATCAACAAAGCGGATCGATTCGGGATCTGGGCGCTGTTGTGCCCGCCGGCGGCGCGATATTCACCGCGGCCATCAATGCGGCCAACGTCATGGTCGGTTCATTGCGCACCGATCGCGAGCGCGCGTTCGTCGCGACGGACGATCGCGGCGTCGAGTGGCTCGAAGAGTTAATCGCCCCGGGAACGGGTTGGACCATTCTGTCGGCCAGCGCCCTAAACGACGCAGGCCAGATCGTCGGCCGCGCCCAGCATGACGGACAGGTGCATGGCGTGTTGATCGTTCCGCGCTGAATTCGGTCGACGTCACTGCCTTGCTTTCGTCTTGACCACTGCCGTCAATCCGTCCATGCTTTTTTGGAAACCTTCTGCGAGGTTCGACACCGGACGAGATTTTTTTCCCTACAAGAACGCACCAGGGAGTCGCCCCTGACCGATGGAATGTGCACGCCCGCGCGTCGGGAAGCCCGATGCGGTCATTCAGTGACTCCCCCCTTACGAAAAGGTAGGGGTCTAAAACTCCTCCGAACCGGCCGAGCGGAAGGTTTTATTTTTTACCAGCCCGAGGAACGTCCTCGCTAATAGGCAAAGCGTCGGACGGACACGTTCATCACCAGGCCAAGGGCCATCATGACGGCGACCACGCTTGAGCCGCCGTAGCTGATGAGGGGCAGGGTCACGCCAACGACCGGTAGCACGCCTGTGACCATGCCGATGTTGACCGTGACCTGCCAGAACAGCATCGCGGCGCATCCGACGCAGACGGTGATTCCGAAGCGGTCGCGGGCCTCGCGGGCGATCTTCAGGGTCCACAGAATCAGGAAGCTGTAGGCCAGGAGTACGGCCAGGCAACCAAGGAAGCCCCATTCCTCGGCCCACACGGCGAAAGGAAAGTCCGTCCACAGGGCGGGCAGCGAGCGCAGGCGGATCTGCGTGCCGTGCAGGAAGCCCTTGCCGATGAAACGGCCGGAACCGACCGCGTTCATCGCCTGCCGCGGCTGCCAGGCGGTTGCGGGGTCGAGCGCGGGGTTGATGAAGGCCAGGATCCGGTTTCTCTGGTAGTCGCGCAGGGCATATTCCCAGACGGGGGCTGCCGCCAGAAGTCCCATCGCCACGATGGCCCCAAGCGTCCGCAGCTTCAGGCGCGCGGTCAGCATGATGGTTACGAATATCAAGGCAATGATCAGCGCGGTCCCGAGGTCCGGCTGCGCGGCAATCAACAGCATTGGCAGCCCGGCAAGCGCGACAGGAAGCAACAGGTGACGGAACGTGCGCCCCTCCAGCGCCGGCGTGTCATTGATGTACTTGGCGACCGCCACGATCATCATCACCTTCATCAGTTCGGAAGGCTGGCCGTGCATCGGCCCCAGGTCGAACCAGCGGCGCGCGCCACCCGTCACGCGGCCGATCAGCAGCACCGGCACCAGCAGCGCGACCCCAATGCCGTAAAAGACGTAGCCCAGGCGCGCGATGCGCCGGTAGTCGAAGCTGGCGACCAGCAGGAAGATCAGCGCCCCCGCGGCCAGCCACGTGATCTGCTGGGCGAAAAGCTGGAACTGGCGCTCGCGTACGGCGCTCCACAGGTTGAGCAGGCCGAGGCTGACCACCCCCAGCATCGCCACGGTCAGCGTCCAGTCGAAACGAAATCGCAGCTTGCGCCAGGATATGGTCTTCAGCATCAGTGAGTCCCGGTCGCCTGGGCCAAGGCGGGATCGTCGAAGTAGCTGTCGACGATTTCCATGGCGACGGGGGCCGCCACATCGCCGCCATGCCCGCCGTGCTCGACGATCACCGCGAACGCGATGCGGGGGTGATCGGCGGGGGCGAAGCCGGCGAACCACGCGTGGTCGATTTGCTCGTAGGGCAGGGGCGGATCATCGCCCTTGTGGCGGGCACCCCTTTGCACCTGCGCGGTACCGGTCTTGCCGGCGACCAAAAAACGCTTCGACCGCGCCTTATACGCCGTACCCTTGGGATCGTTGACGACGCCCACCAAACCGCGGCGCAACGTCGCCAGGGACTCCGCCGACAGCGATACCTCGCGTCGTGTGCGCGGCGGGAATTCCTCAACGACCTGGCCGGCCGGCGATTCGATGCGGCCCACCATCTGCGGCAGCCACAGCTTGCCGCCGTTCGCGATGGCTGTGTACAGCAGCGCCATCTGGATGACCGTGGCGCGCGTCGCGCCTTCGCCGATGGACGTGTTCAGTGCGTGACCCACGACGAAGCCTTCGTTTTTCGGGTCGGCCGTCTGCTGCGCCCGGTGCCATTCCTCGGTGGGGACGAATCCCGACTGATCGCTGTTGAGTCCAAGGCCCGACGGGGCGCCCAGGCCCAGCTCGGTCGCGAATTTGGCCAGGCGGTTCATCATCCCGGGCCGCGCGCCCAGCTCATAAAAAAAGACGTTGCAGCTTTGCGTGATGGCGCCGGTCAGACCAATCAGACCGTGCGACTTTGTGCACCGGAAGCGGCGGCGCCCCACCTGCAGAAAGCCATAGCACTTGGTGCGATCGTCCGCGGTAATCAGGCCCTCTTCCAGGGCCGCCAGGGCGGTGATGACCTTGAAGGTCGAGCCGGGGTTGTAGGTTTCGCTCAGTGCCTTGTCCACGAAGGGCCGCAGGCGGTTGCTGGTGATGCGCGATTCGGCCTCGGAGGACAGGCGGCCCGACATCATGTTGGGGTCGAAGCCCGGTTTTGATACCAGGGCCAGGATGCGCCCGGTGTCGACCTCCAGCACGACGGCGGCCGCGGCCAGCTTGCCGCGCAGAGCGCGCTCGGCGATTCGTTGCACGTCCACATCGATGGTCAGGATGACGTTGTTGCCGGCCACCGGCAGTTGCTTGGTCGGGCCTTCGACCAGATCGGACAGATGGACATCGGCGCGCCGCAGGCCCCGCCGGTCCATGACCAGGCGTTCGAAGCCGCGCTGGCCGCGCAGGTATGATTCCCACTGTCGTTCCAGCCCCGCGCGCCCGATGAGATCGCCTGCCCGGTAACCTTCGTCTTGGCGGGTGCGGACCTCGTCGGCGGACACCTCGTTCATGTAGCCGAGCGCATGGGCGGCGAGCGGCCCGTTGGGGTAGTGGCGCCGCGGCACCGCGACGATGCGGACGCCGGGGTTGTCCTGCGTGGTCTCGATGGCCGCCATCGCGTCGCGGGGGATGTCCTCGGCCAGCAGCAGGCTGCCGTCCCTGGCCTTGCGGCCGTCCTCTTGCACCTTGGTCCAGTCAGGTAACCCCTCGGCCAGGGGGCCCAGCCCCGCCAGCAGCCGCGCGTACCCTTCGTGGCTAAGTTGCGCGGGGTTGACGACGACGTTGTACGACGGCCGCGTGGTGGCCAGGGGCCGGTTCCTGCGATCGCGAATCTCCCCGCGCACGGCCGGCAGGGTGACGGTCTTGACGATGCGCTCAGAGGTCTCGCGGTAGAAGTTGTCGCCCTCGACTATCTGCAAATAGAACAGGCGCACCCCCAGTCCCGCGAAGGCCAGCAGCGCGAAGACCGCGAAAAGCTGGGTTCTGACCCGGATCTCGGGAAGCTCGGCATCCTGCCCCGCGATTTCCATGGCGCTAGCGCACCGCCGTCGAAATAGCGTCAATGCCGAGGCCGACAAGCCGGGCCAGCGGCAAGGCGCGACGACGAGGAATACCCGTAGGCATTGCGAGGAGGAGCAACGAAGCGGCTGGCCCGGATCGTCGGCCGAACATGATGCTATTTCGAGGGCGGTGCACTAGCGCGGGCTCACGCCGCCGCCGATGGGGCGCGCGCGACGGCGGGACAGGCCGACGCGCAGGCGCGCCGGATCCAGGCGGCCGTCAAGCCGCGCCAGCAGCCACAGCACAGGGGGGCCAAAGAAGCCGGTGAGCAGCGCCTCCAGGGACGCCTGGCGCAGGCCACCGTATCCGCCCTCCGGGCTCACCACGGCGCGCACGAGGACAATCAGAAGCGCGGCCACCAGGCTGGCCACGAAGGACGTCGCTGCCTTGAGCACGAAACCACGAACCGCCAGGCGCGCGGCCAGGACCCGGGCAAAGAGCACCATCAGAATGAAGACGAAGGCGTGCAGGCCACGCGGGGCGCCGGATACGAGATCGAAAAGATACCCCGTGCAGAAACCCACCAGCGCGGCGGATGAGATCGACCACTTGGCCGACAGTCCCACGTGAAGGACCACTAGCAGACCCAGCGATGGGGCGACCATCGGCGCTGGCGCGAACTCAAGCACCATCGACTGCAACAGCAGCAGCAGGAAGGCGACCGCCAGTGTGGCCACGGGGCGCATTAGCGGTACACAGCCAGCCCCCTGTTGGGGGCGCCAGGGCGTTTGGCGCCCGCGTCGGGATCGGGGGCCGGGGTTGGCGCGACCACCACCAGCACCTCGGACAGACGGGCAAAGTCCACGTCGGGAGAAACTTCAACTTCTTGATAAAGACCGGCAGCGTTCGTGCTGATTTTACTTATCTTTCCTATGGGTATGTCGCGCGGGAATCCACCCAGTCCGCTGGTCACGACAAGGTCCCCTTGGTGGGCGTCCTCGCCGCGGACCAGATACTCGATGGCGCAGCGGTAGCCGTTTTCGCCGGGTTTGCCGCGCAGGATGCCGCGGCCTCCGGTGCGCGGAATGATGATGTCGATGGCGGACCGGGGATCCACAGCCAGCTCGATGTCCGAGGTGTTGCCGGAGGTCCGGTTGATGCGTCCGACGACCCCTTCGGGGGTGATGACCGGCATACCGCGGCGGACCGAGCCCTCGCCGTGATCCAGCTGGACGCGCGCCACGCGAAAGTAGGGCGATGCATCGATGCCGATGACCCGGGCCACCAGGGTCGCGGCGGATACCGAATCGCGCAGACCCAGCAGGCGCTGGTAGCGGGCGCTTTCGGCGGCGCCGCGCTGGGCCTGGACCAGTTCGGCCCGCAGGCGGCCGTTTTCGCTGCGCAGGTTTTCGTTCTCGGCGCGTACGTGCACCAGATCCATGTAGCGGCCGGCGGCGCCGCCGATGGTGCGCGCGACGATGGAAAGGGCGGCCTGGGCAGGTGCTATCAGCGTCAGGACCCCACGGTCGAGCGCGGACAGCTCGCCCGGGTTGCGGGCGCTGCCACGCAACGCCAGCAAGGACACCGCCAACGCCATCACGATTGCGGCGGCCTCGCGGATCTTTTGTCGGGACCCCGTCACATTCACCTGCTGCGGCCTGGCGTGCGCGGCCTACGTCACTATTGCAGCGCGACCTCTTTGAGGAGGCCCAGCTCATCCAGGGCGCGCCCCGTGCCCAGGACCACGGCGCATTCGGGCGACTCGGAAACCATGACAGGCAGCCCCGTCTTCTCGCGCAAGAGGACATCCAGATTGCGTAGCTGGCAGCCACCACCGGTCAGCACGATCCCGCGGTCCACGATGTCGGCCGCCAGCTCGGGCGGCGTTCGTTCCAGGACGGACCGCACCGCCTCGACGATCGCGGCCACCGGCTCGGCCAGTGATTCGCGAATCTCGTCACTGTTGATGGACACGGTTTTGGGCACGCCGGCCACCAGATCGCGCCCCTTGACGTCCATGGTTTCCAGCTCGGCGGGCGGGTAGGCGTTCCCGATCTGCTTCTTGATGATCTCGGCGGTCCGCTCGCCGACCAGCAGGTTATGCTTGCGCTTGATGTAGGCGATGATCGCCTCGTCCATCTTGTCGCCGGCGACGCGGATCGATCGCGAGGCCACGATGCCCGACAGCGAGATGACGGCGACCTCGGTTGTGCCGCCGCCGATGTCGACGATCATGTTCCCGGAAGGTTCGGTCACGGGCAGCCCGGCGCCGATCGCGGCGGCCATGGGTTCCTCGATCAGAAAGACCTCGCGGGCGCCAGCGGCCAGGGCGGAATCGCGAACGGCGCGCTTTTCGACCTCGGTGATGCCCGAGGGGACGCCGATGATGATGCGCGGTTTGACCAGCGTCTGCCGGTTGTGAACCCTCGTGATGAAGTAGCGCAGCATGGCCTCGGTCACCTCGAAGTCGGCGATCACACCGTCCTTCATGGGGCGCACCGCAGAGATATTGCCCGGGGTTCGGCCCAGCATTTCCTTGGCCTGCTTGCCGACCGCCAGGACTTTCTTGGTGCCGTTGCCGGTCCGCTGGACCGCGACGACAGACGGCTCGTTCGAAACGATGCCCTTGCCCCGGACAAAGGTCAGCGTATTCGCCGTACCGAGATCGATGGCGAGATCATTCGAAAACAGTCCATAGACCCAGTCCAGAAGCATCGGTGTTTTGTCGTTCCCAAGGGGCGCCCAGGCGGCCCCCGCGGATGCCACCTCTTACCACAGCCCCACGGCGCCGCCAACCGCGGCAAAGGACAGTTGTGCTTGCGCGGTTGTGCTAGAGTCGCCGCCCAAAATTGGACCGTCGCCGCGGGCAACCCTGGTGAGCCGTCCCAGCAAATTGTTCAGGACATCGGAGGCTTTTCGTCATGCTCGAGCAGATGCGCCGTTCGTCGCAATCACTGCTCATCTACGTGCTCTTCGGCATCGTGATCGCAGTCTTCATCATCAATTTCGGACCGCAGTCGAAAGGTGGATGCGATGCCCCAGACACGGGTGGCAGTGTGCCCTTTGCCGCCAAGGTGGACGGAAGTGTTTTGTCTCCGGCAGGCTACCGCTACGCCTTTTTGCTGGCGGGGGGCGCGCAGTACCCAGCGCAGCTGGCCAAGCAGCGGCACCTCAAAGAGATGATCATGGACAAGCTCATCGAGCGCGAGTTACTGGCCGGCGAGGCCGAGCGGCTGGGTTTCCGCGTCAGCCACGAGGAGGTCGAGGACCTGATCTCGGAAGCGAAGATCGTCGGCCTCGGCTACGAGCAGACGGTGCCCAGCATCCAGAAGGACGGCAAGTTCGACTACGAGCTGTTCAAGCGGTTCGTGAATTTCCAGCTGGGACTGAGCCCGCGCAGCTTTATCGAAGAGCAGCGGCGCGAGCTGTTGGCAACGCGCGTGCGCCAGTTGGTGCGCGGGGGCGTGGCGGTGTCGGCCGACGAGGTGAAGGATGACTTTGTCCGCCGCGGCAACCAGGTGAACCTGGAATATGTGCGCGTCGCGACCCGCCAGCACGACAGCGAGGCCGAGCCGACCCAGGCTGAGACGGAAGCGTACGCGACGAAGAACGACGCCAAGCTGCGCGAACTGTATACACAGCGGAAGTTCCTGTACGAAAAGGCGCCGCGCGAACGAAAGCTGCGGCAGATCCTGGTGAAGATGGACGCCGGCGGATCGGCCGACGCTGACAAGGCGTCCGACAAGGGTGCCGAGAAGAAGGCGGAGGCCCTGGCGGCCCGTGTGCGCAAGGGCGAATCCTTCGCGACGGTCGCCAAAGCATCGTCCGACGACGCGCGCAGCAAGTCGCGCGGCGGCGACATCGGCTGGCGGCGGCAGGGGGCCACCACGATGGGCCCCGCGGTCGAGGAGAAGGTATGGGCGGCCAAGGACGGCGAGGTGGTCGGGCCGCTCAAAGGCACGGACGGCTGGTACGTCGTTGTGCCCGAGGGCTCGCGTGAGGGCGATATTCCGTTCGAAAAGGTGCGCAGCGAGCTGGCCGAGGATCAATTGCGGCAAGACAAGGGCAAGGCCGCGGCGAAGGCCGACGCGGATGCCTCCTTGGCCAAGGCAAAGGCCGCGCCGACGAAGACCCTGAAGCAGGTGTTCCCGGTCGCCACCGACGCCAAGGGCAACGAGACCACGGGTGAAGGTACGATTCGGGCCGAGGAGACGGGCCTGTTCAGCCGGCGCGGTTCGGTGGTCGAGGGCATCGGCACTTCGCCCGAGTTGGCCAAGGCCGCGTTTCAGTTGACGACGGAAAATCCGTTCGGCGGGCCCTACGAGGTCTCGGGCAGCTACATCTTTGTGAAGCTCAAGGAACGCAAGCAGGCTGATCTGGCAGAGTTCGAGAAGAAGAAGGTCGAGCTGACGCGCGAGGCGGCGCTGGCGAAGGGCGAATCGGTCGTCGACGAGTTCGCGATGCGCCTGTGCCGGGAAGCGAAAGAGGCGAAGAAGATTCAGGTGAACCGGACCATGCTGCGCTACGAGGACGGTCCCGAGACCGTGACTTCCTACGAGCCCTGCGCGCCGCCAGCGCGGATGTAGAGGTCGATGTCCGACGGCCTGCAGGGAGACGAGCGGCAGCAGCCCGACCCGCCGGCCGGTCGGGCGACCCGTGCCGTTATCGCCCAGGCGCCGCAAACGCGGCCCACTTGGTTGGTGATCCTTACATCGCTGATGCTGATGTTTGGGTCGCAGCTTTTGTTTTCGGCTCTCACGACCTTGCGGGCGCTGCACGCTGACCCGCCGCCTGCGACCAGCGCCACCGACCGACCGGTGCAGATCACCTCGCCCGAGGAGGCGCTGGTCCAGCAGTTGGCCAATGTTCTGGTCGATCGGGCCCATCCGGGCGCAGTGCGCGCGCATGCCCTGGCACGATTGGCGCTGGCGCTGATGCTGTTTTACGTCGTGGCGGCGGTGTTTTCGTTTGATCCGAAGGGTCGGACCGCAGCCTTGCTGGCCGGCTGGTTGGGCATCGCCTACCACATTGGCAATGCCCTGTTTTTCATTCTGGTCGTGCGCGACGGCATCGTGGCACTGGCCCCGTCGTGGGTCGAGCTGGCGGTCAAACAGGCGGGCGCCGAGGCGGTGGCCGGCCAGGATCTGGTGGGGCTGGCCAATACGTTGACGTTGATCGTTCCTGTCGCGACGGCGCTCGGGGGCATTGCCTTCTGCGTGGTGCTGCTGGCCTATTTCGGCGGGCGGCGCGGCCGGCAGCTTTACGGACTCGATTCCCAAACGGTGCGCCTGCCATCCCATGGCGGCTGAGGCGGGGGGGCCGGTGTCGGCACCGGCGGTTGGTCGGGGGCCAGGCGGCGCGGGGCTGGGGCTGACCTTCGTCGAGGGGCGGGGCGTCCTGACGATCGAGGGGCGGGCTCTGGCCGCCGCGGGCCGGGTCGACAAGCTGGAGATGGAGATCCCCAATCTGCGCTTCCCCTTCGATCTGTCGGGTGGCATCGCCAAGTTCCAGAATCGCCGTTGCCACCTGCGCGAGCTGACCCTGTCGTCGGGGCAGTCGGAACTGGCGGCGCTGGTTCGCGCGTTGCCGCTGGCCACCTACGGGATTTACGACCTTCAGGTCGAGGTCGAAGGCGGGCTTCTGCGTCTGTCGGCGCGGGCGGCATACGGCAAGCGTGAAGCGCAATTCACCGCGGTCGCGGTGCTGCGACGAACGGGATCTCGGCAGGTGAGACTTGCCCTGTTTGACTTGCGCGTGTACGGATTTCTGCCCGTTCCGGCGCCACTCGTCGGCGTCGCTTTGTTCACCGCCGCCAGTGCGCGCGTGGAAGCTGCCGGAATCGCGGGCGCACCGGACCTACCGCCGCTCGTGGGACTCGGCGGTCCCACGGACCTTGATCTCGAACTTGTCGACCTGGCGCTGTTGGGCTTGCTGCCGCCGAGCGGCTGGCGGATGCCCGAGTGCGAAGGTGTCGAGCTTACGGCGCTCGGGGGCGACCCGGATCGTCTGTCGATTCGCTATCGCCATCGTTCCGGTCCACCTTCCGGGGGCGAGTTCCCGCCGGTCGCGTCGCCGGCACTTGCAGCCGGGATTGCCGACCATGACAGGGGCAGCCGGCAGTTCACCGATGCCGAGGCGGCGCTGGTCGTCAGCGACCTGCCCCGGGCGTTGCATCTGTACCACCGGGCGGCGAAGAACGATCCGGACGATCGATTTGCGGCGACGCGCTTGTTGCAGATGCTGTGTGCGTCGGCCGCCTCGTTGACCGAGGCCGATGACTGGGCGGATGTACTGCTGGATCGCTGGTCGGATTTCATCCCCGCCTTGACGGCCAAGGCCACTGTCGCGGCCGAGCAGGGGCGCCCCGTCGAGTCGGCGCGGCTGTTCGAACGTCTGGCGGAACTGTCCGGGGCCACGGGATGCCCGGCGGACAGGGCCGCGGCCCTGGTCGCGGCGGCGGAGCAACGGCTGCGCGCGGGCGAGACGGAAGCGGCGACGCGCACCTTGGAGGAAGTCGTCGCCGAGCGCCCCGCCCATCCCGGTGCGTTGCGGGCGCTTGCGCAGCGGCTGGCGGAACAGGAACGCTGGCCCGATCTTTTGCGAATCCTGCGGCAGCGCGCGGCCTTCCAGCCCGAGTCGGCGGGGCGTGCCGCCCTGTACGCCCAGATCGGTTTTGTCTATCTCGACAACCTGAAAGACGTGGCCCGCGCGCGCGATAGGTTTGAACAGGCGGCGCGCCTGCACGAAGGCGCGGCCATCGCCTGGGAGGGCCTCGGACGAACGCAACGAATGGCGGGCGAGCCGGGCAAGGCGGCGCTGTCGTTGCAACGGGCCAAGGCCCTGTTCGCGGGCGTCGGTGATCGGGCGGGCGAGGCCCGGGCGCTGGTCGCACTGGCCGAGCTCGACGCCGACGTGGGCAACGTCGACGGTGCGATCGAAAAACTGCGGTACGCCGCGCAGATGGATGTCGAGGCGTGGCAGCCGCTGCGCCGGGCGGCCGAAGTCGCACTGGCGGCGGGCCGCCACAGCGAGGCGTTGTCTTTGCTGGAGGGTGCTGCTGCTCGGGCGCCCGCGGCGCGCGACAGGGCGGCGTGTTTGCGTCGGATGGCCAATGTGCAGGCGGCGGTTTTCTCCGACAGTGTGGCCGCGCGCATGCTGCTGGAAAGGATTCTTGCCGACGATCCGGGGGATCTTGGCGCGCTGGATGATCTGGCCGCTCTGCTGGAGAGTCGCGGTGATCTCGACGAGGCCGAGGCCTTGCTGCGTCGAGCGCTCGACGGGACACGGGCGCCGCCCGACCGCCGGCGGCTGCTGGCCAGACTGTGCGACGTCGCGCGCGCGACGAAGAACCACGGGTTGCTGGGCGAGATGTTGGCCCGCCTGGCAGCCGAAGGGGGCGGGCAGGGCGCCCGCGCCAGCCTGGACCTTGCCGACCTGGCGGAAACGCTGAACGACGCGGACCTGGTCGCGCGCGCGGCCCGTTTGCTTGAGAGCTTCCTTGTGCGCACCGACGAGCCGCTGCAAGAGCCGTCTTCCGCGACGCTGTCACGGCGGCTGGCCGATCTGTGCATCCGGCAGGGCGCCGACGACGAGGCAGTCCGGTGGCTGCACCTGTGTCTTGAATCCGACGCGCAGGGATCCGTCGCCGCGTCGGCGTGGCGCAGTCTGGTGGCCCTGGCCGAGGCGCGACAGGATGCGGCGGCTGTGGTGGAGATCTTGATCAGGTGGGCGGATGACGTTCGCACCGGCGAGGACGGCGGACAGCGGGCGAGGCACCTCTTGGCGGCGGCTGACCTGCTGGCCGAGGGACTGGCGCGTCCCGAAGCTGCCGTGGTGCTGCTGGAAAGGGCCATGACCCTGGATGGCGCCGATGGCGACGTATTCGCCGCTTTTGAAAGGGTCGCCACGCAAGCCAAGGACTGGCCCCGTCTGGCCGCGGCGCTGCGGCAACGGCTGGCCATGGGTGTTGCGGGACAGACGGCCCCTCATCTGGATCGACTGGGTCAGATCCTGGCCGTCGAGATGGACCTTCCGGACGAGGCGGAGGCGGTTTATCGGCGCCTGCTGGCGCTCGAACCGGATCACCCCGCGGGAAATCTGTGGTCGGCGCGGCTCGCGTGGCGGGGCGGGAATCTCGACGACGGCGCTCGTTGCTACGAAAGGGTCGTCGCGGCCGTTGGTCCAGGTGTCGCGGCCACCGCGCGCGCCGAAGCCAGCCTGCGGCTTGCCCAGTGGGCGCGGGTGGTGGGACGCACTGCCGAGGCCGAACACCACCTGGTCTGCGGCCTTGAAGCCGAGCCCGATGTGGACGCGGGGGCACCCCTCGACGTGTTGCTGGAGGTCGTCGAAGGATTCGGTCGTACCGACCAACTGCTGGATCTTCTGCGCCAGCGTCGGCAATCGACACAAGATCCGCGCCAGGTTACCGCCACGGACTGGGCCCTGGCCGGGGTGCTTGAGCGCGTGGGGCGATCCGCCGAGGCTGTCGAGATCTACCGCCGGCGGCTGGACGACGCGCCCACCGATCGCGAGCCCCTGTATCGCCTGGCGGAGATTTTTCGTCGCGAATCCCGACCGGCCGAGCTTGGCGCCACACTGGAGCGGCTGTTGTCCGGGGCCCCGGATTCCGAAGCCGAGGTGGTGGGCCTGGAACTGGCGGGTCTGTTTCGCGATGCCCTTGGCCAGCCCGCGCGTGCCGAAGGTTTGCTGCGCCGGTTGCTCGAAAGAAGCGGCAGCGCCGTCGAGCTGCTGGAGTTGTTGAGCGAGCTGCTGTGGGCGCGCGGTGCCTTCGAGGAAGCCGACGCTGTGCTGGCGCGGCGGGTGGCGGTCGATGGCGGCGGCACGGCGACGCAGCTTTTGATGGATCGGGTGCGCCTGCGGCTGTCGTCCCCGGGTGGCGAGCGCCAGGCGCTGGGACTGCTGCGTGGCTTTGAACCCGCGCAGTTGACGGTCGAGGGTCTTGCCAAGCGCGCCGAGTTGGCGGAAGCGTGTGGCGAAGCGGCGGACGCGCTGGCGTGCCTGCGCCAGCTGCGCGCAAGCGATCGGGTGGCCGCGGATTCCGCTGCTGTGGCTGCCCTCCACCACCGGATCCTCGCGCTGGTCGGCAAATCGGGCATCGAGATAGCACTTGGCATCGAGGCGTTGGAGGAACTGTTGGCGTGCAACGCAGCTGACCCCGAACTGGCTGACGCTCTGGTGCGTGCCTACGGGCAGCTTGCCGACGTTCGGGCGCGCAACAGGGCGTTGACGGCCTTGCTGTCGCGGGCACCGGGTCTGACCAGCGTGCACAGGGCACACATTCATGCGGTCCTGGGCGAGACCGCCGCGCGCGACGGAGATCTGACCCTCGCCGAATCGCAGTATCGGGCGGCCCTGTCGTTTGCCGTCAATACGGCGCGCCGGGCGGACATCCTGGTCGAACATGCGCGCGTGCTGATGGCGCTCAAGGCGACGGAGGATGTCGCGGCGGATCTCGACGAGGCGTTGGCTGTGCAGCCGGACCACCCGGCGGCGCTGCTGTTGACGGGCGAGCACGCCCAGCGCGCCGAGGACTGGGGCCGTGCCCTTCGTGCGTACGACAAACTGGCGGGCCTGGCCCGGGCCGGCGAGGTGATCCCTGCCGGCGTTCTGGCTTTCAGGATCGCGCTGCTGGCCGACCGTCTGGGCGACAAGGCCGCGGCCGAGACGGCGTACGCCCGGGCCGCGGCGCTGGACGGAAGCCACCTGGACGCGCGTGAGGCGCTGGCCCGCCTGGCTGGGCAGCGGGAGGATCTTCCCGGCGCGGCTCGCTGGCTTGAGGAGGCAGTGGCCCTGTATGGCCCCGACGCCGTTGCAAAGGCCAGCGACGCGCGGCAGCTGCTGGGCGACATTCGCTTCAGACTGGGCGAGCACGCCGCCGCCCGCCGGCACCTTGAACTGGTGTTGGCGGATGATCCTGAACGGGTGGCCGCGCTCGAAATCTTGGTGCGTGTGTACGACACGCTTCGGCTTCCGCGCGAGGCCGCGGGCGTCTTCGGGCGCCTGGCGCGCCTGTACGCCGAACCGCCCCGGCGCGCAGAGGCGTTGTATCAGCAGGGCGAGATCTTCCGACTGGCCCTGGGCGACGACAGCGCGGCCAGCGACGCGTATCTGCGTTCGTCGGACGCGGATCCGTCGTTCGCGCCGACGTTGCGGCGGCTGGTTCATCACTACTGGGGGCAGGGCGACTTCGCGAACCTGGCCGAGGTTGGCGCTGCTGTCGTCAGTCAGGGAAGCCCCGATCAGCAGGCGGCGGATGATCTCGGCGTTCTGATTGCGATGGGTGTTGCCCTCGGTTCTGGTGACGGTGTCCTGGCCCGCGCGGCACTGGCCCCGGCGTGGCTTGCGTCGCCGCCGCTGACGGCCGAGCGCTGCGCCGCACGTTTGGCCGAACTTGGCGACCGGTCGTTGCGCAAATCCCCAGACGCGCTGGATCCAGCCCTGGCAGTCTTGACCGGGGGCGGTCCCCCCGGATTCGCTGCGGATCTCGCTCATGCGCTGTGCGCGAGGGTCCTCGCCGATCCCTCGTCGCGCGGGGCTTTGATAGCCCTTGGGCGGCTCGGCGAACTTCGGGGCGATCGGGCGGTGGCGCGGGCGGCGTATGGGTTGCTGTCTTTCCTCGATCCAGACTGCCCGGTGAACGATCGCCTGGCAGAACTGGGCTTGGCGGCCGCGCCGGTTGCGGCAGCCGTAGCGCTCGGCGCCTTCGAGCATCCCGCGTGCACAGGACCGACCCGCCGTGTGATGGCAGCGGTGGCCCACGCGCTTGCGGGGTTCCCGGCGTCCGGTGCCGCCGCGCCCGCTGGTCAGCCGCCCGCAGCCACGGTCGTTGACCTGATTGACGGGGTTCGCCGCATTTTGGGCGCGGCACCGGTATCGGTCATCGTGCGTGCCGACGCGGCCGACCTGGCGGTCGAGGGCCGCAATCCCCCGGTGATCGTTCTCGGGGAAAAGACAGTGGAACTGCCCCGCGCCGAGCTGACCTTTCTTGCCGCACGCGCGGTGGAAGATTGCCGGGCGGGCTCGTTTGCGCTGGTGAATCTGTCGCCAGGCACCCTGGCGGATTTTCTGGCGGGATTGCTGACCGCGGTCGAGGGCGCCGCACCTGTCACGCCACCGGCCAATCTGGGTCCCATCGGCGTGTCGCTGGTCTCGTGGCTGGCGCAGCCCGGTCCGGCGGCACGGCTGCCCGAGGGCAAGGATCGCCGGCACCTGGCCGCCGACCTTCGCGATGCGGTCGCCAGTCCCCCGGATCTCGGGCGCTACCTTCTGGGTTGTCGGTACAGCGCTGATCGCCTGGGTCTGTTGCTGTCAGGCAGTCCGCGGGCCGCCCTGCGCGCGACGGCCGGCTCGCAGCGTCCGGTGTCCGACGCCCGCTTTGACCCCCGGGCCATACCCGCCCTTCGCGAGCTGATTGGATATCTGTTCTCGGCCGAATACCGCGACGCCGTCGGGGGTGGCGGGTGAGGCGCGCCTGGCCGGGATTGCTGGTGGTCTTCGTTCTTGGTTGTGACGACGGGGGCGCCGCCTTCCTCGCCGATGCGGGTGGGGGCGGGCCGCCGGACGCTGCCGGGTTCGACGTCGTCAACCGATGCGCCGAGCTTCCCGGTGAGGCCGAACCAAACGACACCCGCGGTCACGCGACGCCGTTTGTTCTTGGTGCCAATCTGTCCGCCTGCATTGCCAATTCGGACGATCACGACTTCTACGAGTTCACGGTTCCCGGCGCCGCGCCGGGTGGCTACGTGCAAGCGGCGCTGTCGGACGTGGGCAACGGCACCATTGCCGCGCGCGTGCTGGCGGGCAGCGACAACGGCGAGGTCACCAGTCAGTCGGCCACCACAGCGGGCCAGACCTTGAACCTGTTCTTTGCCGCCGCCGCCGGCCA
>JANXXE010000112.1 GCA_025350815.1 Myxococcales bacterium
CCACGCGCCCGCAGGCCCCCGGGCTCGACTCCGGCGTGTCGAGGAGGACCTTCAACCGGGCTGACGATCCCGCGACCGGAACCAACCCCGCCGATGACCGGCGAGGACGCTCCGGATCCTCAATCAGCAACACGCTCCTAGTCGGTTACGGCCCGCACTTGCCGGTTTCCTTGCAGATCCCCAGCCCGCCCCCGCAATTCGCGCCCGGCATCACACACTGGTTGCCGGCACTACAACAGGCGCCGGCTTCGGTGCAGCCCCTGCCGGCACAACAGGCGCTTCCCACGACGCCGCAGTCAACGCATTTCGCCGCCACGCAGACGGTGCCAGCGCCGCAGGCCGATCGCGTGGCGCTGGCCGCTGTCGGGCAACAAGGCTGGTCCCTACCGCCGCAGCCCTTGCAGTTCCCAGCCTGGCAGTTGCCGAGACCCGTGCCGCATGAGAGCCCAGAGCCCACGCAAAGGCCGGCCAGGCAACATCCCCCGCCCGTGCACTGGTCGCCAGCACAGCACGCCTGGTCCGGGCCGCCGCAGGTCTGGCAGACGCCGGACGACCCGCAGACGGTGCCGGCGTCACAGGTGCGCCCCGCACAGCACGAATCGCCCAGCCCGCCGCAAGTCACACACTTCTGCTCGCCCAAAACCTGCGCGCAAATCGTTCCAACCTGGCCACAGGGCTTCCCAACGTCCTGCCCGACGCAACAACGTTTTCCCTCGGAGCCGCAATTCGAGCAGCCGCCCATCGCACAGACACCGCCGCTGACGGCCGTCCCGCAGGCACCGCCGTTTGCAACACATCGGTTGTTGAAGCAACAGGCACCCGCGTTGCACTGTTGGTTCGCGCAACACGGACCAGTGCTGGCCCCGCACGGCACACACTGCCCCACGCCCATAATTCCCTGGTTGCCGTCGCAGATCGATCCGGCCTCGCAAAACTGGCCGCCACAACACGGCTGACCGCCAACCCCGCAGGCGACGCACGAAATCGTCGTGGGGCTGCACAGCGTGCGCACGCCTGTGCAGGCCCGGTCAGCGCAGCACGGCTGCGTCTGGGCCCCGCAGCCCCCGCACGAGCCCGAAAGACACGTGGCGTCCTCCCGACAGGCCGTGCCGTTGGCGAAACAGCGACCAGAAACGCAACAGCCGCCGGACTTGCATGAATTACCGGGACAGCAAACCTGACCACCCATCCCGCAGGTGGCGGTTACGATCGGGTCGGGCGAGCGGTCAGGGGATGTATCCCCTCTCGGCGCGTCGGCGGGCGCGTCCAGGGCGCCCGAGTCCGCACCCATGCTGACTGGCGCGCCGTCTACCTTGCCGCCGCTGGCACCAGCAGGGCCGCCCGCGTCCCTGGACCCTCCGGCACCCGTGCCCGCCGCGCCCCCAGCCGATGCGTCGGCCTCTTCAAGGGTTTGCGCGGGCGCCTGGATGTCCTTGAGACACCCGACCGTCCACGACATCAAAACGGTCCCTGCCAACATCACCCGAAACGCTGAACGCATCACATCTCCTCTGACGAAGCGAGCAGACGCAATTTCGCACGCTTCGCCGGACAAGGCGACCGCTAAGACGCTGGGGGTCGCAGGCGAAAGGCCGTGGGGCCGGCAGGCAGAACTGCCACTTGCGAACAGTTGCGAGCAGCGCACCGCTTAAATACAAGCAATTACAGCTTCTTGACGCGCTTCTACTAAAGTGCTGGGCCGCAGTCGATGAGGTGGATCGGGGGAAAGAACCTGGGCTACACTGTGATCCCTTGTGAGACTTTTCGGTCGCCTACCTTCCGATTGTTTGGCCCTAAGACTAAGCCGATGTGTGTCAGTGTAGTGGTTTAGCTACTTGGGAGGACAACACCTGTGTCATCTACATTTGCCGTCGGACAAAAGGCTGTGTACCCCGCCCGGGGAATCGCTGACATCGTCGGGATCGACAAGAAGGAAATTCAGGGGAAGGTACAGACCTTCTACGTGCTGTGCCTGGCGGACAACGGGCTACGCATTCTGGTCCCGGTCGACAAGGTCGACCATGTGGGGCTGCGCCCCGTCGCTGGCGCGGACGACGTAGACGAGGTCTTGCAGATCCTGCGCGAGAAGGCGGTTCGCTTCGAGAGGCACACCTGGAACCGCCGCTACCGCGGCTTCATGGAAAAGATCAAGTCGGGCTCGCTGTTCGAGGTGGCCGAGGTATTCCGCGATTTGCACCGTCTCAAAGGCACGAAGACCCTGTCTTTCGGTGAGCGCCGCATGCTGGACACCGCCCGTGATCTGATCGTGCAGGAGCTTTCAGTCGCGCAATCGACCGAGGAGTCGACGGTCGCCAAGGAACTCGAGAACGTTTTGGCGGAAGGAAACTCCTGAGGGTGAGGGTCCGCCTGCGTCCGCTGGTTGTCGCCAGATGATATCGGCGCGCGAAGCGCTGGATTCGCTGCGGGAAGGCAATCGCCGATTCGTTTCGAGCGTGCGCAGCCCCGACGTGCTGCTGAGCCATGCGCGGCGCGCCCAACTGGCATCTGGACAGAAACCGTTTGCTATCATCTTGGGCTGCTCGGATTCCCGCGTGCCGGCTGAGATCGTGTTCGACCAGGGACTTGGCGACTTGTTCGTCATCCGGGTGGCCGGCAACATCGTGGCCCCCTCGCAGGTTGGCAGCGTCGAGTTCGCGGCGGCGCGTTTTGGAACGCCCCTGGTGGTGGTCCTCGGGCATTCGCAATGCGGCGCCATTCTGGCGACCATCGAAGAGCTGCATCGACCGACCGAGAATCAGTCGCGCAACCTTCGTTCGATCGTTGATCGGGTGCGCCCCTCGGTCGAGGGCCTCCTGGCGACGGATTTGGCACACGATACCGACGCCCTGGTACGGCACGCGGTTCGCGCCAACATCCGCGCTTCGGTCAGTCACTTACGCCACGGCTCCGAGGTCCTGGAACAGCTTATCCAGGAAGACCGCCTGCTGGTAGTTGGGGCCGAGTATTCGCTTGAGACGGGTGTGGTCGACCTGTTCGACGGCGTACCCGGCCCTTTGAGTACTTGAGGGACTGACGGCGAAATGATACGGTCGGCGGGTCTTTCCGCGGCCCCCGGCCATCCATGCAGATACACCTCGCGAAATCCGACATTACTGAGATGCCGGTGGATGCGATCGTCAACCCGGCGAATTCGCTCGGGATCATGGGCGGCGGCGTTTCCGCTGCGTTGTCGCGCAAGGGCGGCCCCACGATCCAGAGGGAGGCCATGTCGCTGGCCCCCATTGCGGTCGGTGCGGCTGTGGTCACCAATGCCGGCCATCTGTGGGCGAAAAGAATCATCCACGCCCCCACCATGGAAGAGCCGGGCATCAAGATCGGCATCGAAAACGTCAGGCGTGCGACCCGCGCGGCCCTTATCGCGGCGGCCCGCCACGGCTTCGACCTGATCGCCCTGCCGGGAATGGGAACGGGTCTCGGCGGCGTGGACCCGGCCGATGCGGCGCGGGCAATCGTTGATGAATTGCGCGCCCACCGGCAGCCGAAACCGGCAGTTGTCTACCTTGTCGATATCAACGACGAGATCTTGTCGTGCCTGGAAGAAGCCCTGCGCTTGGCGGTGGGCTAGCCGGTCGTGAAGATCCTCGTCCCCATCAAGCGGGTCCCCAACCCGGAACAGCGCCTGAAGTTCGGTGCCGGCACTTTGGACCTGGCCGGCGCCAGTTGGCAGGTGAACCCCTTTGACGAATACGCCGTCGAGACGGCTTTGCGGCTGACAGAAAAGGGCAAGGGTGGCGAACGGGTGGGCGAGGTCGTGCTGGTCAGCATAGGTGCCAAGGAAGTCGGCCAGCAGATGCGCGGGCTGCTGGCGATGGGCGCCGACC
>JANXXE010000141.1 GCA_025350815.1 Myxococcales bacterium
TCGTGTTGCAGCCAAGGACAAAGAGCGCCGCGATTCCTGGACCAAGTACGTATCGCTAACCATCGTGGTGTTCGCCGTCGCGACCGCCATCGGGACGCTGCGCTCGGGTGGGTTTAGCAGCAAGGTGTTGCTGAGCCAGTCGCGCGCGTCGGATACCTGGGCGTTCTACCAGGCCAAAAGCATCAAACGCCACCTGGCCGAGATGGAACAGCGCAACGGCCCGGCCGAGGCCAAGGCGGCTGCAACCGCCGAGATCGCGCGTTACCGACAAGAAGAAGATCAAATTCGCAAGCAGGCCGAAACCTTCGAGGCGGCGCGCGACGAGGCCGCAAAACACGGACCGCTACTGGGCACCGGCATTGCCAGCCTCCAGATCTCGATCGCCCTGGCTTCCGTCTCGCTTATCACCAAGCGCAAACTTCTGTGGGGCGCGTCCGCCGCTTTCGGCCTGGCGGGAACGACCTACCTCGTTTGTGGCCTGTTTTTCACCTGAAATCCGCCCCGAATTTCGCCAATCAAGGAGACAACCATGTCCATACGCATCCATTACAGCCCCCTGTCGCAGCATTCCCGTCGCGTGCGCGTCGCCGCGATGGAACTGGGTCTCGACATCGACTGGCGCCTGATCGACTTCGCCAAGGGCGAAAACCGCGCCGCCGAGTACCTGCAAAAGAATCCCGCCGGCAAGGTCCCGACGCTGGACGACGACGGCCTGGTCCTGTGGGAATCGAACGCAATCATGGCCTATCTGGCCGACAAGAAGCCGCAGGCCAATCTGTACCCGACCGACGCCAGGGCACGGGCCCAGGTGAACCAGTGGCTGTTCTGGGAATCGGCGCACTTCGGCGTCGCGGCCATCACCCTGACCTGGGAGCGGGTAATGAAGCAGGCGTTCATGCAACAGCCGGCCGATCCGGCGCTGGTGGCGCAAGGTGAACGGGACTGGAGCCGTTACGCCGCGATCTTGAACGGCCAACTGGAAGGACGCGAATACGTCGCAGGCGCGCTTTCAATCGCGGACTTCGCGTTGGCCTCGATCGTCGTCCACCGCGAAGCGGCGGGCATAGACATGAAGCCCTACCGCCACCTGCAAAACTGGGTGGACCGCATGGAGGCGCGCGACTCGTTTCAGAAGACCAAGCCGCCGTTCTAGAACCCAACGTCACGCTGCAACTGAAGGATCTGGCCGTTGCCGCCCGCGGCCCAGACCGCGCCGGCGTCGTCGCCCCATAGTGACCACAGGGCATTGGCGGGCATCCCCGGCACCAGGACCCGCGTCCATATTTCGCCATCCCAGTGCCGGATGCCGCCGCCCTGTTCGGCCAGCCAGACATCGTCTTCCCCCACGGCCCACAACTGCGTGACGATGGCGGTACCGGTCAGCTTGGCGGAAGGGGCCCACACCTTCCACGCCTGATCGTTCCAAAGAAGAATGTCCGGCGGTCCCGAACCGCTGCGGGCCAGCGCCCACAACAGCCTGGACGACGGCCCCGAGACCATCAAGATGTCGTTCTGGGTGGCAACCGGGATCTTGCTCCACGCGAAACCATTCCAGTGCAGCATCGTCCCGCGCGCCCCGTAGGCCCAGACGTCGTCGCTCGCCTTTCCCATGACACCGAAAAGGCTGACCGCCGGCGCGGCGCCCGTAGGCGTGGGCCCCTGCAGCGCCCATTTTGTGCCGTCTGAATGCATGATGGTCCACAACGAAGCCGGCGTGCCGGGTGCCGCAAGGGCGTTCGCAGTCCCCACCAGCCAGACATCGTTCGCCGCGGCAGCCCAGACACCGGTGAATCTCTCGTCGCCCCGCCCGGGACCGCCGATGCGGCTTTGGCGCTGCCACGAGGTGCCGTCCCAGTTGACCACCGACGCGCCCGATCCGACGACCCACAGGTGCGTGCGGTCGGGCGCCGAAACACCCACCGACTGCGAAGCGAAAGCGTCGCCACTTCCCAGATCCGACCCCGTGAAGATTGAAGCCCAGCGGGCGCCGTCCCACGCCAGGACGCCGCTGCGTGTGACGGCGAATCGCACATCCGCCGAGGGCCCCGTCAGGGCTATGATCTGATCGTCCAGGCGCCGGGGGGATAGCTGCCAGCCGGATTCGGCGTGACGGGCCACGACGCCGCCCAGGCCCACCGCCCAGAGGTGGTTCGTCCTGTCGACCCAAAGGGCCCGAAGCGCGCGGGCGTCGGACGGGCCATCGGGCGCCCAAGCCGTGCCGTCCCAGTGCAAGAGGGGTCCGTCCAATTGCAGCGGCCCGGCTGGCTGCGTGACCCAAACGTCCCTGGGTCCGGTGCCCGTCAGCGCGCCGAAATTTCCGCGCGCGACGTCCTTCCACCGAACGCCGTCCCAATGCACCAGGGCACCTGGCCCTGACGGCGTGGACATATCGGTGGCTGTCGCCCAGATGTCATCCGTCCCGGAGGCCCAGACGGAGTTGAAGGTGCGATCGGGCGCCGACAGGATCACCGTCCATCGCGTGCCGTCCCAGTGGGCAAGCGATCCCACGCCGAACGCGTACACGTCATCGGCCGCCCTGCCCCAGGCGCCGAAGAAAATTGTCCCCCGCAACGCAACGGAGGCTGACCAGACGACGCCGTCCCAGTGCACGAGACCGCCTTGGCCAGCCGCCCACAGATCATTGGGTCCGCTGCCCCACCCCCCGTACTGCAAGCCGGGCACGATGCGGAAGACATCCCAGGTCTTGCCGTTCCACCGCAGGGTATTGGGATCGCCGAAGACCCAGACCCGGCCGCTGCCGTCCGCCCAGATTCCACGCGATGTGATCTGGTGGAACGTGGGTATGGGCAAGTGACGCCAATTGGCGCCGTCCCAGTGATCGAGGGACGCCGGCGTGTTGTAGCCGCCACCGCGCAATACCCACACATCCTCAGGCCCGCTGCCGTGCACAGCAGCCAGGATCTCCTGGCTGGACAGTGTCGCGGGGGCAGGACTGTTCCAGCGACTACCGTCCCAGCGGAACATGGCGCCCGAGGCACCGACGGCCCACACGTCGTTGGACGTGGCGCCGCCGACCGACACGACGGCTTCGGAGCCGGGGGATTCAAACTGCACCCAGTTGTTGCCGTCGAGGTGCAGCAGGTAGGCGGCGCCACCGCTGTCTCCCACCATCCACAGGTCGCGGTCCGAAGTCCCCCACAACCCGTGCGCGACCCTGGCCGCGCTGGTTACCTGCGCACCCGCGTATGCGACGGTTTCCACAGCACCTTGCACCCGCAGGATTCGGCCGCTCGCACCGACCAGCCACACCAGGCCCGTCGGGCCCTCCCAGATGGCGTTGCAGCTTTCTGACAGCGATTTGTCGGACCAGGCCTTGCCATCCCAATGCGACAGAAACGGTCCGTCTTGCAGCGCCCACAGATCGTCGCGGGCCCGGCCTGAAAAGACCCTCATCACGTTGGAGGCCTTGGGCACGGGCACGCTTTCCCAGCTACTGCCATTCCAGTGCGAGGGCTGGGCGCCACCGATCCAGACGTCGTCAGTTGCACTGCCCCAGATGGGAATGGCCACGTCCTGGCCGCGATCGGTAGAATCCTTGGCGAAGGTCAACGCGCTTGCCCAGGTCTGACCGTCCCAGCGCCAGGCGCCGTTGTCGCTAACGACCCAGACGTCGGACGGGCCACTGGCCCACACGCCCACGAAAGTGTCGTTGACACCCGGGATAGCCACGGTGCTGATCGCCGTGCCGTCCCAGTGGCGGACCAGGCCTTGCTCGCCGACGGCCCATACGTCGTTGACCGCCGTTGCCCACACGCGCCTGAGATTGCCGTCGAGGGGCTGGGGGTTCTCGCGGCAGCGCAGGCCCGGAAAGCACAGCGCGGCCTGCTCACGCTGGGCCATCGTCCACGACGCCCGTCGGGACACGAAATCCGGCGAAGCTGCATCCAGCAAGCCACCGAAATAGGCGCCCCCGTCCGCCGTCCCCGACCCATCGTCCTTTTGCTTTTGCGCGCAGCCCGTGAGGGCGGCTGCCAGACAAGCCCAGAAGCACCGCGCGCGCACCGACGTCATCCTTACCTCCGTTAATGTTTTCGGGCTTTTGACGATTAGGCTTGAATGGGCTGCGCCTGTCACCGCCCCAATCGCACGCGCAGTCACGCATGGGTGGTTATCCTGGCCGGCCTGGCCGGCCTGGCCGAAACCAGCGTGGCGTGTTCGTCGACGGCCAAGAACGGGAACGCCCTTCCCGATGCCGGCGCGTCCGACGCGGCGACGAACGGACCACTGGGAACCTGCACGGACCGGGGCTGGTGCTGGGAAAACCCCGTCCCCTCGGGCGCGGATCTGGTCCGGGTCTGGGCCACGGCGGCCGACGACTACTGGACCAGCGGAAGCGACGGACTGGTGCTGCACACCATTGGCGCAGCGACGGTCGCCACCACCTTGCCGACCCCGGAAACGTTGCGGGGGCTATTTGCCACGGGACCCAATGACGTCTGGGCCGCCGGTGGAAATACCGTCTTCCACTGGGACGGCGCGACCTGGACGAAATCACTGGACGAAAAGGCAGGCAGGATCCTCACCCTGTGGGGAACGTCGCCCGCGGACATCTGGGTCGGGCGTGGCGATCTGGTGACCCACTGGAACGGGATGGCCTGGCAGAACATCGCCAAGATCGACGGCGCGACTGTGTACGACGCCTTAGCCTTCACAGGGCGGGGCAAGGATGACGTGTGGCTGGGTATGTCCAGCGGCCTTTTCCACTGGAACGGCACACGCTGGAGCGGCCCTCTGCCCATGGGCCTTAACGACCAACGGCCGGCGGCGCTGTGGGAAAGCCCGACCGGCACGCTGTGGGTGCGGTCGGAGATCTCGGTATTCGCCGGCGTTGTCGGCGGAACCCACGGCGTTCATGCGTACACCATAGCCACCAGCCCCCAGCGCGCCGACGGCCCAGCAGCCATCTGGGGAACATCGGACACCGACGTGTGGACCACGGGCGGCGACCGGCAAGGCGCCCTGCTGCATTTCGACGGAACGGCGTGGTCCGAGTTCATGCTGCCCGTGCCCGGTCCGATCGCCGGCGTCCACGGCACGGCCCTCGACGACATCCGCGCAGTTGGCAGCCACGGCGTGGCCTTGCACTGGGACGGCACAACGTGGTCGACCCAGGCCAATGCAGGAATCCCGGCAACGGAGCATGTGGTGGCCGTGACCGGGGCCGGCCCGGCTGACGTCTGGACGGTGGGACTTTTGCCCGACGGGCGCCGCATGGCCAACCACTGGGACGGAATCACCTGGAGTCATATCGCTGTACCCTCCGCCAACGGCGCCGGTCGCGACACGGCCGACGCCTTGTGGGCCGACGGCGCCGGCAGTGTGTGGGTCGCGTTGCCCGGCGACTTCGCGCCGCAGGTTCTGCGGTGGAATGGCAAGACCTGGGAGCGCCACCTGGCGGCCAGGGTGACTGAGCGCTATTCCAAGATCTGGGGCAGCGCCCCGAACGACGTCTGGGCTGGCGGCATCACAGGAATGGCCCACTGGGACGGGACGAACTGGACCACCTACAACCCCTTCACGGTGAAGGGCGTCCCCGTCGAAGATCTCTGGGGCGCGGGCACGGCTGACGTGTACGCCGTCGGTGGACCCTACGTTGCGCACTGGGACGGCCAGGCGTGGACGACAACACACATCGCCACGACGACGGCCACAACGGTCAAATACAGTTCAGTGTGGGGTTCCGGATCCGCCGACGTCTGGGTTGCGCCCGGACCCTCGATGCCCCCGACAATGCCCCCGGCCTCCGTCATGCATTGGGACGGCGCAGCCTGGACCGCATCCCCCGGGCTGACCGGTGAATTCAGGGACATCGCGGGCGCCGCCGCGAGCGACGCCTGGCTTGAAGACAGCGCCGGCAGCCTTCGACACTGGGACGGGTCGACCTGGAAGGCCGCCACCAGCCCCGTCGCCGTCGGCATGAGCCCGCCGGCCATCTGGGGTCAGCCAGGCGGCGACCTTTGGGTGGCAGGCGAGCGCGGGGTGGTCGTGCACGGAAAGACAGCCGCGTGGAAAACCCTGCCCAGGCGCCCGGATGGCCGTGCGACCGCCCTGACGGGTACGCCTTCCGGCGGCCGCTACGCCGTGATGGACGAATCGCTGCTGGGCTGGGATGGCAGCCGCTGGCGCGTCCTGTTCAACGCCAGCCAGCCCCTGTCGGCCGTCGCGGCAGTCGACGCCGCGCATGTCTGGGCGGTGGGGCGGCACGGGGCAGTGGTCTTCTGGAACGGCGCCTCCGGGATCGAAAGCCAGGGGCCGTGGCCCAATGATTTGCACGGGATCTGGGCCGCGTCCCCCACTGACCTGTGGGTCGTGGGCCAGGCCGGGGCGCTGTGGCACGGTAACGGCGTCAAATGGGTGGTGCAGCCGCTGCCGGCCGGCGTGCGCCCCGCCGATCTGTGGGCCGTTACCGGTAGCGACGCCAACGACCTGTGGGTCTGTGGCGACGGACCAACGATGCTGCATTTTTCGCGCGGAACCTGGTATCCGGTCGCCGTTCCCACGCAGCGGAATCTGGCCGCCCTCGCCGGTTCATCCCCACGGGGTATCTGGGCGCTGAGCTTCGGCATCGCCGGGGTGCAGGACCTGATCAAATGGGACGGCGAATCGTGGAAGTCCTGGACCAATCCCGCCTGGCTGTCGACCAGCACCAGCCAGGCCCAGGGGATCTGGGCCGGCAGCGACGATGATGTGTGGGTGGCCGAGGGCGACAAGATCCTGCGCGGCAACGGCGCGGTATGGGAAACACTGGCCACACCGCCGGGCGGCGTAACCACCGTTTGGGGCGATGCCGGCGGCGGCGTCTGGGGCGCGGGCGAAGATGGAACCATCGTGCAGCTTCGGCGCTGAATCGACGCCGGACCACTTTTTTTTTCGGGTCCACCGCGATCCGCGCAATAATTGCCCGCGCCCCGTCGCGCGCGGAGCCCAAATGTTTCGAAAGCCCCAGACCGTTTTCGCCCTCGGCCTGCTGACCCTGTCAGCGATATCCGTTCCCGCTGCCGCCCGAGACTTCGCCCTGAAGCTGGAATCCGGGATGGGTCTGGCGCTCAGCAGCCCCCAGTCCAAGGTATTCGACCCGGGCGGCGGGCAACTGGTGAAGGGTCTGTTCGGACTGAACCGCAAGTATGACGTCGGCCCCAGTCTGGGGTTCCTGACGATGCCGGTCGGTGACAAGGCCGGCTCGGGAACCGCGCTGATGCTGGGCGCAGGTGGACGATTCAAGCGCCCGCGCGATCTGCCGGGTGGCGTGAAGAACTACGGCGCATCACCGTGGGCCGACGCCGATCTTTTTTATATCCGCACCGGAACGCTGAGCCGGCCCGGCCTGGCCATCGGTGTGGGTGCGGCGATGGCGGTGGGCAAGGCCCGGACCTTCTGGCTGGGCCCGTTCGTGCGCTACCTGCACATCTTTCAGTTTCACAACGACAGGTTCGAGGACAACGACGCCAAGACGATCATCTTCGGACTGAGCATGGAGATCGGCGCGGGCGCCGCGTATGAGCCCACGATCGAGATCTGCCCGGTCGCCGAGGTGAAGGAGGTCGCGCCCGTGCCCGTGGTGCTGAAGAAGGCGCCCGCCAAGGCCGCGCCCGAAGTCGACACCTGTCCCGAGACCTGCCCTGACCGCGATAACGACACCGTTCCCGACGCCATCGATAAATGCCCCGACATTGTGGGACCTCTGGAAGGCGCCGGCTGCCCGATCGAAAAGAAAGTCGTGGTCGAGCCGCCGAAGCTTGAGCTCAAGCAAAAGATTCTTTTCGCCACGAACAAGGCCGTGATTCAGGACAACGAAGCGACCGCGCTGGACGCCGTCGTCCAGGCGCTACAGGAACGCGCCACATTCCACATCCAGCTTGAGGGACACGCCCAGAGTGTCGGGGCCGAGGCGCGCAACAAGACCCTGTCCCAAAAACGCGCCGATGCCGCGATGGCCTACCTGGTGGCACACGGGGTGAACGCCGAGCGCCTGGTGGCCAAGGGCCTGATCCCCTCGCCCGCCGCCACAAAGGACGACGATCAGCGGCGCGTCGAATTCGTCATCGTCAGCGATGGGAGCAGCAAATGAGAGTTCTGAAAATGGGGACAATCGCGTTTGTCGCCCTGTCCGCGTGCGGACGACCCCTGGTCGGACTGATTCCCCTTCCGGACGGTGCCCCACCCGACGCCCCCCGCAAGCTGGATGCCGCAACCAACCGCACCGACGGACCGCTGCTGGATCCAATGGGCAATCCCGTTCAGAACTGGCTGGCGATGACGGATCAAATTCCCCCGCACGGCTTCAGCGGCGCGGCCGTCAACGTCACGATCAGCGTGACATTCAGTAAGGAAATGAAGCCGGGCACGTTGAACGACAAGACATTCATCGTAAAGCAAGGCGACGTTGTCATTCCCGGCGACGTGATTATGCGACCAGGCAAACGGGCGGCCTTCGATCCCGACAAGAAACTGGCCCCTAACACCGAATGCACGGTCACAGTCACGACCGGTGCAAGAAGCGTCGACGACGAAAGACTGGAGACTGATTACAGCTGGACCTTCACCACCGGCACCGCCATCCAGCCGCCCACCGTCACCGGCACCAAACCGGAAAACGCGGCAATCAACATACTGAACCATCGACAGCTTGAGGTTCAGTTCAGCCGACGCATGAACGACATGACGGTGAATGACAAGTCATTCGTCGTCCAGCAGGGTGGCATCCCTGTCGGCGGCAAGGTGGTCTATTCCGCGGCATCGTGGACGGCCACATTCACACCAGGCGCACGCCTCGGCTCGTCGCTGCCCTTGCAGGCGACCATCACGACCGCAGCGCAGGACAGGGCGATGGTGCCACTCGACACCCCCTACGTCTGGACCTTCAGGATCGCGGCGTGCACGCAAGAACCCATCCCCCTGGGGCTGGCATCGACGTTCGCCGTTCTGGCGGGCATGGAAGTCAACAGCAGCGGGTCGACCAGCGTCACGGGCGATCTGGGGGTTAGCCCGGGCACGACGGTCAGGGGATTCCCCCCCGGGACAGTCAAGGGCACCACGAACGCCGGCAACCCCGTGGCGGCGGCCGCCATGGACAGCCTGCGGGTGGCCTACGACACAGCCAAAGCCCAGGCGATGTGTCCGTTGGCCATTTCGGGCGATCTCGGCGGCAAGACCTTGGCGCCGGGGCTGTACAGCGCCACGGCGGCCGTTGTCCTGGACATGGACGATCTCACACTCGACGCGCAGGACGATCCGTCGGCAGTGTTCATCTTCCAGTTTGCCGACTCGCTGACTACCAGCACCGCACGGAAGATCATATTGAAGAACAGTGCCAATGCCGCCAATGTCTTCTGGCAGATCGGCACGTCGGCCACCCTGGGGCCCAACAGCACGTTCTACGGAACGCTGCTGGCCGACCAGTCGATCACGCTGGGCGCCGGCGCTGGCGTCACGGGCAGACTTCTCGCCCGCACGGGCACCGTGACCTTGGACGGAAACCGCGTCGACAAACCGTAACGTGCGCCCGATGCCGCGCCCTCTGCACTTTCACATGGCGGTCGTCGTGGTGCTGGCCGCCACGACAGCGTCTTGCGCGTCCGTGGGTTGGAGCGCGGTCTCGGAAGCGCCCTCACTGTCAGAGGCGGAGACGGCGCCGGCCGTTATCTCGGTCATCGGCCTCGGCAGCATCGATCTGCCCATCGAGGGCGCCCTGCAGGCCGACAAGGGCACCGACGCCAAGGCCATCATCGGCGAGACCTTGTGGATTCAGGGCACCAATTTCGGCCGTGAACCGACCGTGCAGATTGGTGGGCAGGATGCCCCCGTATCGACGCGGACGGCGAACGGTGGAATCTTGCTGCGGGTGCCGCCGGGGACCCCATCGGGGGTGCAGCCGCTTGTCGTCGCCAACCAGCACGGTCGGGCCGAGAAGACCGTGACGATCAAACGGCGTGCCGCTGCCCTACCGCCGCGACCGGGCACTGTGGCGTGGGCCGAGATTACCAGCGACGGTCCGACCGCGATCAATTTCACAAATGTTCCCGAGGCGCGCCTGCTGCGCATCGGCCACGACGGGCGGGCCGCCTACGTCGTGGCGGGCCCCGGCGTGGTCCTGACCACATTCGACATGACAACGCGGCCACAGCCCACCCTGGTCCACAAGACGGACCTGGGACCGGCACCCGCCCGCGCCCTGTTTGCGGCGGCGTCGGCGCCGGTCGTCGGCATCGTCCGCGATCAGGATCTGATCTTGTTCGACACGACATCGCCGTTGCGGCCCGCGCGCAAGGATCCATTGCCGCTGCCCCCCGCTTTGCGCGCAGCCCATCCACGTCGGTCGCAGGTGTCGCCCGACGGAAAACTTCTTGCGTTCCTTGCGGGGGACAAAAATCAGATCATCCTCGTCGAGTTGGCGGCGCTGGGCCCCGCGGGCGACAAGGCCGTCGTGGCGACTTTGCTGCTTGAGCCAACGGTCGCCGCGCCCATCCTGAACAATCTGGCGTTCTCGGCCGATGGGAAGACGCTGTGGGTTGTCGCCGGCGACAACGCTGAAAGCCAAGTCGCGGGCCCGCAGGCCACGCGGGTGTACGCCGTGCGCGTCAGCCGGCAGAAGGACGCGACCATCAAGCTGCGCCTGCTGAGAACCGTCACGCTGGCGGGCGCAACGAACCCCGTTCACATCACCACCGGCCGCGGCCTTTCGCCGGCCGCCGAAAACAGAAACCGCCTGCCGCCCGAGAAGCAAACGGTCTACGTCACGGCCACGACACGGCAAGGCGCGCGCACGGTGGTATACGCCGTGGGCATCGACAACAACCCCGGCGAGATCATTGTGACCGAGGGCAAGGACAGAACTGGCAGCGCCGAGGTCACGCCCGACGGCCGCTGGCTGGTGGCCGCGACGCTGGACGACGAAGCCTCGTTTCGCCTCAGTTGTGCAGCGGCGGACGGCAGCGCGGGCGCCCGCACATCCGTCGTCCTGGTCGAGGGCCCGGACCGCGTGACCGTCGTTCCCCCGGGAAGTACCGGGGAGATTCACATGCAGCCATGACGGCTGGGCAGGGCCCGTGACGCTGAAGGATCTCGCGGCGACGTTGCCGAACGGCTTCCACGACGCCCTGTTGCATTCCTGCGAATGGAACGTCGAGCGTGGGATTGTCGTCCTTGAGATCTCGATCTGGAGCGGCGATCTGCATTCGCAGACGACCGCCGAACGCGAGCGCCATGATCGCCGGCGACTGGTTTTCGGGGGCGTGCGCTTCTTCTACTGGGAGCCCCCGGCGCAGGGCTATCCCTACGCGCGTTCGCGTCCCGTCCGCATCGATCTACACGACGCCGATCGGGCGGCCCCGCTGGTCAGCGAACAGCCCGCAGACACCTTCACGGCTCGGTTCTTCGTGGACGAATGGAATTCGTTCATCCACATCGCCGCAGCAGACGCCGACTTGATCCCGCTGGCGACGGGCGGCGCGTGACGCCGGGACCAGGCTTCAGCGCGCCGGCCGCGGACCGCCGGGGTTGATACCGGGGGGCTCTTCATTTCGGCCGCCCAGTTGCTTTTTGCTGTTATCACGGAAGGCCTAGTAGTCTCCAGCGCGTGCTGCTGCAAGACATGAAGTGGGAGGAAGTGGCTGCCCTGTCCCGGGACACGCCTGTTGTCATTCCCATCGCCGCCCTCGAACAGCACGGGCCGCACATGCCGCTTTTCACCGACAGCCTGCTGTGCGCCGAGATCGTCCGCCGCGCGGCCGAAAAGGTCGGCGATCGCGTGCTGTTTACGCCGCTGATGTGGCTGGGCAATTCGCACCACCACATGGATTTTCCCGGGACGCTGTCGGCCGCTCCGCGGACGTACCTCGACATTCTGTGCGGCCTCATGGAAAACCTGTTGGCCCACGGATTCAAACGGCTGGTCCTGCTCAACGGACACGGCGGCAATATTGCGCCCGCGCAACTGGCGCTGTTCGAGGTCCGGCAAAAGCACCGCACCCGGTCCGACATTCTGTTGCTGGCGGGCGCGTACTGGGCGCTGGGCGGCAAGCCCTACGAGGTAGACGCGCGCATCCATCAGCGCTGCATGGGCCACGCCTGCGAATGGGAGACCTCGATGATGCTGCGTCTGGCACCGCAGCTGGTGGGTGACTACGCCAGCGTCGAATCGGTGCCGATCGCCACCGGTGTGTTCGACCCGGCCGACCGCGCGTGGACGACCCAGGAACTCAGCGTGCGCGGCCACGTGGGCGATCCCAAGATCTCGACCGTGCAGAAGGGCGAAAGTCTGTTTCGCGTTTTCACAGATGACGTCGTCAGGCTGCTTGAGCGCATGATCGCCTGGGACGGCCACGGATGGGACAAGTAGCCGGCCCGGCGGGCGCAACCGCGCATTCGCCCCGCTGGCGTTGGTACGTCTGCCTGCTGCTGCTGGCGGCGACGACCATCAACTACATGGATCGGTTGACGCTGGCCAACACCGCCATGCGCATCAAGGCTGAATTCCACATCGGCAATGAACAGTACGGCGCCTTGGAACGCGGCTTTAGCTGGGCCTTTGCCGGCGGCAGTTTCTTCTTCGGCATGCTGGCGGATCGGGTCAACCTGCGACTGCTGTACCCGGCGGTCCTGTTGTTGTGGTCGGCGATGGGCTTTGCCACCGCCTGGTCGCAGTCGTTTGGCGACTTGCTGCTGTTCCGCACGCTGCTGGGCCTGTTCGAGGCCGGGCACTGGCCGTGCGCGCTGACGATCGTCCAGCGCTTGTTGGCCCCGAAGGATCGGGCCATGGGCAACGGCCTTTTGCAAAGCGGGGCGTCGCTGGGCGCCATCATCACACCGTTTCTTGTGCAGCCGTTCCTGGCGCAGGGGCTGGGGTGGCGCCCGCCATTCATGGTCATCGGACTTGTCGGGCTGCTGTGGGCCGTCGTTTGGTTCGTGTTCATTCGCGGCCCTGACCTTGCGGCACCCGCCGCGACAACGACCACGACGGACGGCGACCCGGGCTTCCTACAACTGCTGCTGACCCGCCGCTTCGCCGCCCTGGTGCTGATGGTGGCGTCGATAAACACCTCGTGGCAACTGCTGCGCGCATGGCTGCCCCTGTTCCTGCAAGAAGGCCGCGGCTACAGCGAGCGTCAAGCGGGCTATTTCACAGTTCCCTACTACATCGCTACGGATCTCGGCACGCTGCTGGCCGGGGTCGTGGCCTTGCGGTTGGTGCGCCGAGGGCTTTCCGTCCACGCCTCCCGCTGCTGGGTGTTTCTGGGCGGATCTCTGTTGACCGTTCTGGCGACTTTGGCGGCGTGGTTGCCACGCGGGCTGCCGCTGCTCGGGACCCTGTTGCTGGTGGGCTTCGGCCTGCTGGGCGTCTTTCCCGCCTACTATTCGTTCGCGCAGGAGATCTCGACGCGACACCTCGGCAAGGTCAATGGCCTGCTGGGTGTGTGCGCCTGGGTCGTCACCGGGGCCCTGCAGCAGGTGTTCGGTCACTACGTGGACCTGCACCATTCATATGACGTTGCCATCGCGCTGGTCGGCTGGGCGCCGCTTTTGGCCTTCGTCTTGTTCGTGGCGCTGTGGCGCCGGCCGGCACCCGGGTAGACGCAACCCAGGCCGCGCGGGACCGAAGACTTCCCGTCAGTGTCCACCCACCCTAGATGGAGGTCCCCATGAACCTGCTCAGCATCGTCACCGCACCGTTCACGTCCCTGCTAAGTCTCAAGCCCTCGCTTGATCTCGATGTGCCGGTCCACGGCAACTTCTGCGGACCCGGCCACGGCGACCCAAGTCAGACCCCGATCGACGATACCGACAAGGCCTGCATGGCCCACGATCAGGGCTACAGCGACCACGGCTACTTCGACATCGTGTCCGACGCCAAGCTGGTCGGCAACCTGACGAAGCTGCAGTTCACGAACTTGAACGCCGAACAACGCGCCAAGGGCTTGCTCATGATCGGAACCTTCGTCGAACTCGCCCCGCTCGACACGACCATCAGCATCGAGCGGGCGGGCCTCTCGAAGATCGGATCGACCGCAAAAGCGGGCTGGAACAAACTAAAAAGCCTCTTCTGGGGGGTGGCACGCACGCCGCGGCGGACAGGGTACACTGCCGCGCGTGCTCGACGATTCTGTGACCCCCAAACGCGCCCTTGTTGCCGCCGTTCAGACACCCGACGGCGCCGAGGGGGCGTTCGAGGATTCGCTGGCCGAACTCGGCCGCCTGGCCAAGACCCTGGGCCTGCAGGTCGTCGGCAGCGTCGTGCAGAAGCGGTCATCTTTTCACCCCGCCACCTACCTGGGGGCGGGCAAGGTCGAAGAGCTGAAGCTGTCGGTGACGGTGCACAAGGCCGACGTGGTCCTGGTGGATCACGAGATCTCACCCTCGCAGGCGCGCAACCTGGAAAAGGCCGTCGAGGCCGAGGTGATGGATCGAACCGCCGTGATCCTCGAAATTTTTCACCGCCACGCACGTTCGCGCACCGCCAAGGCCCAGGTCGAGATCGTCCGCCTGCAATACATGGCGCCGCGGCTGCGCGAACAGGGCAAAGGCAAGGACCGGCAGCGCGGCGGCATCGGTGCCAAGGGCGCGGGCGAATCCAGCGTCGAGCTCGACCGGCGCAAGATCCGGGATCGCGTTGCCGAGCTGACGGAGGAGCTGGTCCAGCTGGAGACCGAGGCGTCCACCCAAAGAGCGCGGCGTCGCGATCTAAACCGCGTCGCGCTGGTCGGCTACACGAACGCGGGCAAGTCCACCTTGATGCGGGCGCTGACCCACAGCGACGTCTACATCGCGGACAAGCTGTTCGCGACGCTGGACACGACCGTGCGGGCGATGCTGCCCGAGGGCCACCCGAAGGTGCTGATTTCCGACACCGTCGGCTTCATCGACAATCTGCCGCACGGCCTGGTGGCCAGCTTCAAAAGCACCCTCGACGAGGCCCTGGAAGCGTCATTGCTGCTGCACGTGATCGACGCATCCGACCGCAGTTGGCCCCGCCAGGCCGACGTCACCGATGAGGTACTGCGCGACATCGGCGCCGGCGACATCCCGCGTTTGCGGCTGTTCAACAAGATCGACGCCGTCGGTGACGCCCAGGCCCAGGTCAAGGCGACCGAGGCCCTGGCCACCAAATGGCCCGACGGCATCATCATGTCCGCGCGCGAGCCCGAGGACATCCGCCATTTGCGCGAGGCCATCCTCGAATTTTTCCGCCGCGATATGGTGCAGGAAGAATTGCGCGTGCCCTGGGCCGCCCAGCACCTGCGCGGTCGCATCTTCAAGGAGTGCGAGGTAGCCGGCGAGCGCCACGACGACGAGGCCGTGATCTTCCAGGTCCGCGCATCGCGCGACACGCTGGACAGCCTGCGGGCGGCGGCCGCAGCGACCGGGCCCGATCGCCAGTCCTGACCGTCGAGACCGAATGGGAGCAGCGGCCATTTCGCGTTAAGATGCCGCGCCATGTGTGGCATTGCCGGGATCGTCTGTCTGCAGCCAGAAGCGGCCACGCCCACCCGCGAGGAGCTGGGCCGAATGGCGGGCGCGCTGAGGCACCGCGGGCCGGACGAATTCGGGATTTATCGTGACAGGCGGGCGGGCCTGGCCCACGCGCGTCTATCGATCATCGATCTGTCGACGGGTCAGCAGCCCCTTGCCAACGAGGACGAAACGCTGTGGATCGTCTTCAACGGCGAGATCTTCAACTACCTGGAACTGCGCGATGAACTGCTGGCGCTGGGGCACACGTTCCGCACGCGCAGCGACACCGAGGTCATCGTCCACGCCTACGAGGCCTGGGGCGCCGACGCATTCGAGCGCTTCAACGGGCAGTGGGCCGTGGCGCTGTGGGACAGCAGGCGGCAGGCCCTGGTGCTGGCGCGCGATCGCCTGGGCGTGCGCCCCCTGTACGTGGCCACGCACAAAGGCCGTCTGTATTTCGCCAGCGAGGTGAAATCCATTTTCGCCGCCGATCCGTCGCTGCCGCGCGGCCTCGACCCCGTGGGTGTCGAACAGACCTTTACCTTCTGGACGGTGGTGCCACCGCAAGGCGTGTTCGCCGGAATCAGCGAACTGCCGCCCGGCTTTGTCCGCACCTACCACAACGGCGATATGGAGGAACACGCCTTCTGGACGCCGCGCTATCCGACGGAAGACGGCGCCGGGTCGTTCAAGGGCTCGCTCGAAGACGCGACGGTGGCGGTGCGCGCGGCCCTGGAAGCGGCGACGTCGCTGCGGATGTTACGCGCTGATGTTCCTGTGGGCAGCTACCTGTCCGGTGGCCTTGACAGTTCACTGGTGGCGTCGCTGGCACTGGCGGCCAAGGGCCAGCGGTTCTCGACCTTTTCGTTGCGCTTCGACGATGTGGAATACGACGAGACGGAATTTCAGCGCCTGATGGTCCAGCGCCTCGGCAGCGCCCACCAGGAAGTCGTCGTCTCGCGCGCTGACATCGCGAACGTCTTTCCGGACGTCATCGCGCACACCGAACGGCCCATCCTGCGCACGGCGCCGGCGCCGCTGTTTCTGCTGTCGCGTCTGGTGCGCCAGGCGGGGATCAAGGTCGTGCTGACCGGCGAAGGCGCCGACGAGATGTTCGCCGGCTATGACATCTTTCGCGAGGCCAAGGTGCGACGCTTCTGGGCGCGGCAGCCGAATTCGCGACTGCGCCCGCGCCTGCTGGAACGGCTGTACCCGTACCTGGCGCGCTCGCCGGTGGCGCAGCAGGCGATGGCCCGGCAGTTTTTCGGGCGCAACCTGGCGGGTTTTCGGGCGCCCGGTTTTTCGCACGACACCCGCTGGCATACGACGTCTGCGTTGAAGCGGCTGTTTTCGCCGGCCCAGCGCGAGGCGGTGCGCGGTCAGGACGTGATTGCCGATTTCGTGCGCACCCTGCCCGATGATTTTGCGCGCTGGTCGTTCCTGGCGCAGGACCAGTACATCGAGGTTCGCACGCTGCTGTCGGGTTATCTTTTGTCGTCGCAGGGCGACCGCATGCTGATGGCCAATTCCGTCGAAGGGCGCTTTCCTTTCCTGGATCGCAACGTCGTCGCCCTGGCCGACAGTCTGCCAGCGGACTACAAATTGCGCGTGCTGGATGAAAAGCACGTCGTCAAGCGCGCGGCCCGCGGCCTGATTCCCGACGAGATCTTGCGGCGCAAGAAGCAGCCTTACCGCGCACCCGACGCGCTGTCCTTCGTCGGGCCGCACGCGCCGGGCTGGGTGGACGAGATGATGACCGAATCGGCGCTCAGGGACAGCGGCGTCTTCGATCCGACGGCGGTGTCGAAACTGTGGCGCAAGTGCCGCGACCGCCAGAGTGACGCGCAGTTTTCGAACGCCGACAACATGGCCGTCGTGGGCGTGCTGTCGACGCAACTTCTGCACCATCAGTTCATCAGGCGTACCCCTGATGGCGGGCCGGCTGTGCCCATCAAGACCATCGTGGAGAAGGGATTGACCTCGTGACTGCTGATACCACCGCTGCCGTCCCGCTGTTGCACGACTACCTCATTGCGACCGCGCGTCGCCTGCCCGACAAGGTGGCGCTGGTCTGCGGGAAGGAACGCGTCACCTACGCGCAGATGGACGCGCGTTCGAATGCGCTGGCCCATGCGCTGGTCGCCAGCGGCGTCAAGCGCGGCGATCGGGTGGTCGTCTTCGGCGACAACACCGTCGAGACGGCTGTTTCGTTCTGGGCGATCCTGAAGGCCAACGCCGTCGTCTCGATCATCAATCCGCTGACCAAGGCGGACAAGCTGGCCTACCTGCTGAACGATTGCCGCGCCACCGCGTTGATCACCGACGGACACATCGCCGGTGTCTTCCTCGAAGCGGCTGCACGCAGCCCGCATCTGCGAACGGTTATCGTGTCAGGGACCTTGGCCCCCGAAAAGTTGGCCGCGCTACCAGGTGGCGTCACCTGGGCGGACACCCTGGCCGGACGGGACGAAGGTGCCCCACCCCGTCGACAGGCCCTGGACATCGATCTGGCGTCGATCATCTACACCTCCGGTTCCACCGGCGATGCCAAGGGCGTCATGCTGACCCACCGGAACATGCTGAGCGCGGCGACCTCGGTGTCGACCTATCTCGGGATGCGGGAAGACGACGTCGTCCTGGCCGTGCTGCCGCTTGCCTTCGACTATGGCCTGTACCAGATGATCATGTCGTTCCGGGTCGGCGCACGCGTCGTCCTTGAACGATCGTTTGCCTTCGTCGCGGCGGTGCTGAACGTCATGGTGGCCGAAGGGGTCACGGGCTTGCCGGGCGTGCCGACGATCTTCGCGGTTCTGACCGAGCTCAAGACGCTGAAGAATTTCGATCTGTCGAAGATCCGCTACGTGACCAACACGGCGGCGGCGCTGGCGGTCAAACACATCGAACGCCTGCGCGAAACCTTCCCGCAGGCGCAGATCTTTTCCATGTACGGCCTGACGGAATGCAAACGCTGCACGTATCTGCCGCCCGCGGATCTGGCGGGCAAGCCGACCAGCGTCGGCATCGCCATTCCCAACACGGAATTGTGGCTGGTCGACGACAATGATCAGAAGGTCGCGCCGGGCCAGGTCGGCCAGTTGGTCATCCGCGGCGCGACCGTCATGCGCGGCTACTGGGACAAGCCGGAAGCCACCGCCAAGAAACTGCGCCCGGGGCCGTTGCCGGGCGAGTTGGTGCTGTATACGGGCGATTTTTGTAAGCAGGACGAGGACGGCTACCTGTATTTCGTCGGGCGCATGGACGACATCATCAA
>JANXXE010000224.1 GCA_025350815.1 Myxococcales bacterium
CTGCCGGGCTGCGATGTACGGCCTGGCCAACCCCACCATCGGGACCGACGACGTTGTCGTCACGCTTAACAACAAAGACATGACGACGCCCATCGTGGCAAATTCGATGTCTCTGTTTGGGGTCAGCACGGTGCTTGGCGCACAGTCGGGCGGCTACGGTACAAGCGGCACCATTGCGCCTTCTTCGGCTCCCAGCAGTGTCGAGGGAAGCTTGGTGGTGGACTCGGTGTGTTTCAACGCCACCGGCGGGGACACGACTCTTGCCGTGGACTCGCCGCAAGCGGGTCTGCGCACCAATCAGGGCGACGATGTCAACACCACCGGAAACCGCGTTCACGCTGGCTTCAGCACACACCCCGCCTGCACGGGCAACGGCACGCCCGGGGGCGCCTGCACATCCGGCAGTTCGACACCGATGGCGTGGGCCCTTGGCACATCGAAGGATTACGCGACGTATGTGCAGGTCCTGGCCAAGGCCGTGGATTCGGCCGTCGGTTTCGAGGTCGTGGACGCAGCCCATGACAGTGACCGCGTGCACATCGGGTGGCGCACCGGGTTCGAGGTCGACAATCTCGGGTTCATTCTGTACCGCGAGGTTGCTGGCACACGCCTGAGGGTGACACCGGGCCTGATTCCTGGCTCGGCGCTCACCGCAGGGCAGGGCGTCTTGCTGCGCGCTGGACGTTCATACGGCTGGGTCGATCGGCCGCCGGCGTTGACCACGCACGGCGGGCCGCTGCGCTACTGGCTTGAGGAAATTGATCTGGCGGGAAAGCGGACGATGCACGGCCCGATTCTGCCGGCCCGTTCAGTGGCTACGGCGGCTTTCCCCGATCTCGTTCGACTGGGCGCGGCCGGTAAGCCAGGGCCCGTGCCGGGATCCGGCGATACGAGGCCGTTGCGCGCGGCCGAAGCGGGCCCCGTCACGCCCATCCGGCGAGCAGCAGACGGCCAGGCCGTTGGTCGCGTGAAATTTCATATCAACAAAGAAGGTCTCTACCGCGTCACCCGGGCGCAACTTGTCGCTGCGGGGTGGAATGCCGCCGCCGGTGCCGACGCTTCGACCCTAAGGCTCAGCCGCAGCGGCAAGGACGTACCGTTCGTCGTAAGTGCGGCGGGGGCCGTGGAGTTCTTTGCCACGGGCGTCGACCTCGCGTGGACCAACGAAGCGGTGTACTGGCTGGACGCAGGTTCTGCGGGTAGGACCATCCCGCTTCGGGCCGCGGTCACACCGGCCCGGGACGGCGTCAGTACCTTTCGTACGTTTTCCGAATCCCGAGAGCGCACCAATTATTTCGGGGCCCTGCTCAACGGCGACGACGACAATTTCTTCGGGGCGATGGTGTCGAAGACGGACGTCGAAATTCCCATCAACGTCGAATCGCTGGATCCCACGCAGCCTGGTGCAATCGACCTGTCCCTGCAGGGGGTCAGCAGCATGCCCCACCGGGTACAAATCAAGGTGAACGGCAACGCCGCGGCACTGACCCTTGCTTTCGACGGCAGAAAGTCCGGTCACATCGTCCAGCAACTGGCAGCCGGCGTCCTGGTTGAGGGCGAAAACAAAATCACCTTGACCGGCATGGCGGGCGATGCGGACGTGACCATGGTCGATTCCATCAGCCTGGGATATGCGCGAACCTACCAGGCGTCGTCCGGGCGGTTGCGTTTCACGGCGGCAGCGGGCAAACGGGTCTCACTGTCGGGCTTTGCTACGGGGACCGTGCGGGTATTCGATGTGACGGATCCGGACGCGGTCGAGGAAGTCATGGGCGAAAGTTCGGGGCAGGGCGCTACACGCATTGTGAAGGTGGTTCCGCAAGGCACCGGGCAGCGCACTCTGTGGGCCGTTACCGATGAGCAAATTCCGTCGCCACTCTCGATTCACGCCGATGGCCCTTCGTCGCTGTCGGCACCGGGCGCCGCCGGCGCGGATCTGATCATCATCAGCCACCGGGATTTCAAGGCCACACTGGCGCCGCTGCGAGCCCTGCGTGAATCCGAGGGGCTGACCGTGGCAGACGTGGACGTCGAGGACATCTACGACGAGTTCTCCTACGGACAGACGAGCCCTTACGCGATCCGCGCTTTCATCCAGCACGCGCGCACCCAGTGGCGGAACCCGCCGCGCTTCGTGTTGCTGGTGGGCGACGCCAGTTTCGATCCCAAGAACAACCTTGGGAAGGGCAACTGGGATTTCGTGCCCACCAAGTTCGTCGATGTGCGCAGCCTTGCCGCATCGGTGGACGATTGGTTCGTAACCCCACCCGGAGCCGTCTTCGCCGACATCGCCATTGGCCGCTTGCCGGTCCGTACGCCGGAAGAGGCCAGCGCCGTCGTGGCCAAGATTGTGGCCTTCCGCCAGGGACAGGGGCGCGATCGGGACGTCTTTCTGTACGCCGATCAAGGGGGCAGCGAAAACTTCGAATCGGAAGCCAAGTCGATCGGGAACGATCTGGCGGGTGTTCTCAGGGTTTCCTCACTCCTGCGTCGCGAAGCCGCGCAGGACACCCGGGCGCGTTTGCTTAGTGCGCTGAACAGCGGACCTTTGGTAGCGGGCTATCTCGGACATGGCTCCGAAGATCAGTGGGCAGGGCAGATTTTCACTGCCGCCGACGCGGCAAGGCTGACCAACCGCGGACGGCCCTCCCTGTACCTGCCCATGACCTGCCTCAACAATTACTTTGCCGATGTTTACCAGTCCAGCGTGGGCAAGGCCTTGCTGTTGGCACCCGATGGCGGCGCCATCGCCGTGTGGGGCACCTCGGGCCTGGCGGATGCCAGCCGACAGCTGGACCTGAATCGGGCGTTCCTATCGCAAGTCACGCGGGGCTCGCACACGTTGGGCGAGGCCATTGTCAAAGCGAAACGGGCGTCCAAGAACCCAGAGATGGATAAAAGCTGGGTGCTGCTGGGCGATCCTTCAACGCAGATGCCGCTCGAGGCCGCGCAGATCACGCCGACGATTCCTGACGCTTCGGTGCCGGTCGTTGCCAGCGGCGGGCAGGGGTGCTCTTGCAGGCTGGGTGGTGCCGCCCGCCAAATGCCCCTTGTTGCGGGATTGTGGGGTCTGCTGTTGCTGGTCCTTGTGAAGCGCTCGCGCCGTTCCTGAGTTTTCGGGGACGACTTTGGCATTGCAGTGGCACGCCGTGCGGGCGAAGCTGCGTTCCATGATGAATCGAACCCTGTCGGTCTTCGCAGTCGGATTACTAGTCGCCACGCTTTGGGGCTGCGGCGGCGACTCTGGCGGCGGCGCCGGGCCCACCTGTGGCAAGGTGCAGCCTTGCGGGGGCGACATCGTGGGCACCTGGAAGATTGCCGGGGCCTGCACCAACAGCTCGACCCTAGACTTGGCCGACTTCTGCCCAACGGCCACCCTCGATTCGGGCGACATCAGCGTGACGGGCACAGTCGTCTACAAGGCGGACCGCACCTACTCGGCGATGGCCACGACCTCCGGATCAATAAAATTGCGCCTACCTGCCTCATGTCTGAAGCAGTCGGGTATCACCATCACGTGCGCGCAACTTGGCGAAGGTATACGCCAGGACATGATGAAAAACCCTGACCCCTCGATCCAGTCTGCGTCCTGCGCGGACAGCGGCGGCACCTGTGTTTGCACCGTCGTCAACAAACCGGCAAACACCAACGAGACCGGCACCTACACAGTGTCGGGCACGACGATCACCGACACACCTACCGGCAGCAAGACGACGGACACCACCGAATATTGCGTACAGGGCAACAACGCCCATTTCATGCAGGTCGACATGACGATGGCCATGCCGATGATGGGGAAGGTCACGGTCAGCGCGGACATCGTCGCGACCAGGCAGTAGGTCGCGAAGCACCCGCGGCTTCATGCGTCGAACCATTCCGCTGCTACTGGCGACGCTGGGCGCTGCCTGCGGGCCCGCCTCCGACAAGCCGCTGGGCCCCGCGGATTCGTACGTCCTTCTGACGACCACCGGGCAATCCCCGGCCGGCTTCCCCATCGTGCGCGAGGCCCGGCCATCGGACGAGCTGGCACAACCGTTCGGCCGGCTTTTCGCCGACGGATTTGCCTCCGAAATGTTGCGCACCCTGTATCTGGCCAAGGCGTTGCTCGCCAACGGCGTCTTCGACGGACGCCATTTCCCCGAAGCGGCGCGCGCAGCCGCAGCTGATCCCGTCTGTCTCCTCATCGGCACGGAACGCGATTCATTGGGGCGCGGCCTGGCCTTCCCGCGCTGGCTTCGCGACCCTGTCGAGCGTTTGAATACTTTGTGGCTTGGCTTCACGAACTCTGTGGCGACGGACCGGGCGGTCGTACAGACACTGTCCGGCAGACTGGCGGCACTCACCATCGGCCTTGTGTCCACGGGCGGTGCCTTCACCCCAGATAATTCCGTCGAGGCCCCGCTTGCCGATGCCTACCGGATGGCGATGGAGGTGGTGGCGCGCGAGTGGCGCGTCGGCTCGGGGCCCAAAGGAACCGTGCCGTTCGACGCTGGCACCGCCGAGCAGCGTAAGCTGTTCGCCGACATTCGCGAGAACCGACTGGTGCTGACCGATAATGGCGCTGCCCTGAGACCGGCCGATGAGCTGCTGCGCGATCCACGCGTCGCCGCGACAGTTCTGTACCGCCTGGCGCAGGCCAAGAGCGTCGGCCAGCGCGTGGCCCCGGATGACTTCTATGCCCCGTTCAACCTGGGCCAGATGCCGGCGGGGATCAGTCCGGGCGCAATCTTGGGATCGTTTCGAAACTTCCAGGCCAAGCTTCTGGCGACGTGGGGCAGGGCGGTGCTGCTGGGACATCCGCCCGGAAACATCGCGGATCTTCTCGACGCGTACACGACGCAGTTCCCGGCCGAGCGCGCCGAGGCCGTGCGCATCTTCCTGGTCACCACCTTCGCCGGGACGGTGAAGCCGGGCGGTGTTTCCATTCGGCCCGAGGATTCGACCGCGGCCATCGCTGAACTGGCGGATCTCGCGGCGGCAGTGACCGTCGGCCGACGAACTTTGCGCGATGCCGTGTCGCCAGCGTTGGTACAACCGTCTATGCTGCCCAAAAAACCATGAACCAATCCAACCTGGCAGGGCGCCGGGTCCTCGTCACCGGGGGCACGGGATTCCTCGGCAGTTTTGTCGTCGAAGGACTGCGCGCGCGCGGCGTGACCGACATCGCGACCCCGCGCAGCGGCGACTACGATCTGGTCGACCGGGCGGCCTGTCGCCGCCTGCTCGCTGACACGAAGCCCGACCTTGTCTTGCATCTGGCGGCGCGCGTCGGCGGTATCGGGGCCAACCGCGAGAATCCCGGGCGCTTCCTGTTCGACAACGCGATGATGGGCCTGCACCTGCTCGAAGAATCGCGCCTGGCCGGCATCGCCAAAGTGGTTGCCGTCGGGACGATCTGCGCCTATCCAAAATTCGCCCCGATTCCGTTCCGCGAGGACGACCTGTGGAACGGTTATCCCGAGGAGACCAACGCCCCATACGGTATCGCCAAGAAGTTATTGTTGGTGCAGTCGCAGGCCTACCGCGATCAGTACGGCATGAACAGCGTCGTGCTGTTTCCGGTGAACCTTTACGGGCCGCGCGACAATTTCGATTTGCAAACATCGCACGTCATTCCGGCGATGATTCGCAAATGCGTGGTCGCGCGCGAGCAGGGTAGGGCCGAGGTCTCGCTGTGGGGCGACGGGTCGCCGACGCGCGAGTTCCTGTACGCCGAGGACGCCGCCGAGGGGATTTTGCTGGCGAGCGAGCGTTACGATTCCAGCGATCCCGTGAATCTCGGCAGCGGCGAGGAGATCGCCATCCGCGACTTGGCGGCGCTCATCGCGCAGGCCACGCGCTTTACCGGCCGATTCGTCTGGGACCCGAGCCAGCCCAATGGTCAGCCACGCCGACGCCTGGACGTGACGCGTGCGAAGGAGCGTTTCGGCTTCACGGCGCGCACGTCATTCCCCGAGGGCGTCCGAAAGACTGTGGCGTATTTCGAGGAGCAACACAGGAAAGGCCAGCTATGAAACGTGCGCTCATCACGGGCATCACCGGCCAGGACGGGTCTTACCTGGCCGAACTGCTTTTGGCGAAAGGGTACGAGGTTTACGGCATGGTCAGACGATCGAGTTCGTTCAACACCGAGCGCCTGGACACCGTGTACCAGGATCCCCAGGTGGCGGATTACCGACTGCGTCTGGTCTACGGCGATCTCGATGACGCGAGCTCCGTGAATCGCATCGTCCAGATGGCGCGTCCCGACGAGCTTTACAATCTGGGCGCGCAAAGCCACGTCCGCGTCAGTTTTGATGTGCCCGAATACACGGCACAGACCGTCGCGTTCGGGACGCTGCGGCTGCTCGAGGCCATTCGAGAGCTTGGCCCCAAGTGCCGTTTCTACCAGGCGTCGTCGAGCGAGATGTACGGCGCTGCCGCGCCCCCGCAGAACGAGGCCACGCCGTTCCTGCCGCGCAGCCCCTACGCCTGCGCCAAGGTCTTCGCCCACCAATTGTGCCAGAACTACCGCGAGGCCTATGGCCTGTTCATTTCGTGCGGTATTTTGTTCAACCACGAGTCGCCCCGGCGCGGCATCCCCTTCGTCACCCGCAAGATCACGCGAGCCGCCGCCCGCATCCGGCATGGGCTGGACAAGAAGCTGTACCTCGGCAACCTGGACGCCCGGCGCGACTGGGGCTTCGCTGGCGACTATGTCGAGGCCATGTGGCTGATGCTGCAACAGGACCGTCCCGACGACTACGTCATTGCCACCGGCGAATCGCATACGGTGCGCGAGGTCCTGGACGTCGCCTTCGGCACGCTGGGCCTCGATTGGCAATCGCACGTTGAGCTCGATCCGCGCTACCTGCGCCCGACCGAGGTCGACCACCTGCGCGGCGATGCCAGCCGGGCGGGGGAGAAGCTGGGCTGGAAACCCAAGGTGACCTTTAAGGATCTGATCACCATGATGGTCCAGGCCGACGACGCGGATGTCCGGGCGACGATCCAGGGCCGCAATCCCAGGACCTGAGGAGACCTCGTATGCGCGCCGTCATTTTTGGAGCACAGGGCGTCCTGGCACAGGCGCTGGCCTCCGAGCTGCCCGCCGCCGGAATCACCATCGTCACGGCCCTGGGCCACAAGGACTGCGACATCGGCGACGGCCAGGCGGTCAGCCATGCCGTCACGACGTCCCGTCCGGATGTGGTGTTCAACGCCGCCGCCTTCACCGACGTCGACCGCGCGGAAGACGAGGCCGACAATGCGTTCAGGGCGAATGCCCTTGGCGCCCAGAACATTGCGCGCGCCTGTGTGCAGTCGGGCGCGACGATGGTGCACTACTCGACGGATTTCGTCTTCGACGGCGAGCAAGAACGCCCCTACGACGAATTCGATCCGCCGTCACCGCGGGGCGTGTACGCGCGCAGCAAGGCCGCGGGCGACAGTCTGGTGCAGGCGGCAACGACCCGGGCTTTCATTCTGCGTGTTGGCTGCGTCTACGGCCACAGCGGCAAGAACTTTCCCTCGTCGCTGGTGCGCCGCCTGCGCGCGGGTGAAACGATTCGCGCCGATCGCGATCGCATGGCGTCGCCCACCTGGATTGGCGCCATCGCGCGCGCATCGGTGGCGCTCGCACGCACGAACCACTTCGGTCTGTATCACTGCACCTCCAACGGCGAAACGTCATGGGCGGCCTTCGCCGAATTTCTGGCCGCCGAACTGGGCCTGCCCGACGCGCGGGTCGAGGCCTTGCCGACGAGCGGGCTGCGTCTCAAGGCACCACGACCACGCCGGGCAATTCTGGACAACCTGATGCTGCGCCTGCGCGGGCTCGACAATTTCGGCACGTGGCAGGACCAGGCGCGCGCCTATCTGGCGTCGCTCGGCGCACCCTAGCGGCCACGCCTGGGCGCCTTGATCGCTGCGTCCGCCTCGCGTACGTTTGGGACCCATGCCACCCACCGTCGAGAAATCCGCCCAGATCGAGGGCGTGTACATCGTGCGTCTGCAGGCGTACGGCGACAGCCGCGGCTACTTCAACGAGACCTACCGCCGGACCTGGATTCCCGGCGTGCGCGAGATGGTGCAGGGCAACTGCTCGTTTTCTCGCGCGGGCGTCCTGCGCGGACTGCACTACCACCTCAAGCAGGCCGATCTGTGGACGGTGCCCGTCGGACTCGTACATGCCGCGCTTTACGACTTCCGGACATCGTCGCCGACGAAGGGCGCCGCGCAATCGATGGACATGGGGCGCACCAATCCGGTGGCGCTTTACATCCCGAAGGGCGTCGCGCACGGCTTCTTGGCACGTGAGGATTCGTACATGAGCTACCTCGTCGACGAGTACTACGATGGCGCCGACGAGCTGGGCATTCGCTGGAATGACCCGACGCTGGGCCTGAACTGGGGCACCGGCACGCCTGTGTTGTCCGACCGGGATGCGGCGAACCCGCTGCTGGCGGCCATCCCCGCCGACCGACACCCGCGCTAGTCTGGGCGGGCATGAACCAGGCCTCAAGGGCGCTGCGCCTGTCCGTCCTGCGATCTTCGGCCTGGCCTTTCGGCGTGATGCTGTTCGTGACCTACGCGTACTTCATAGCGGCGCCGTCCTGGAATGAAAATTCGCGTTTCGCCCTGACGCGATCGCTGGCCGAACGCGGCCGCGTCGACATCGATCCTTACCAGCACGAAACCGGCGACAAGGCCTTCCGGAATGGCCACTACTACAGCGACAAGGCGCCGGGCGCTTCGCTGTTGGCGGTGCCCGTCTATGCCCTGTATCACCTGTACCTGCGCGCCACGGGCAACCCCGCCCCGGCTTCGCGGCTGACGCCGGACGATGTCGGCGGACCGCCCCCGACCCCGTTGCAGGACGACAACGTGCAGTTCAACCTCAGTTTTCGCCGCTCGCTGTACCTGTGCAATCTGGGCACCAACGCGCTTGCGGCAGCCCTGCTTGGCGTCGCGTTCTTGCTGGCATTGTGCCGCCTGGGCGTTCCGCCGCGACAGTCCTTGTTCGCGGGTCTCGTTCTCACCCTCGGCTCGCTGCTGATGCCCTACGCGACGATGTTCTACGGCCACGTGCTGACCGCCGCCTTTCTGTTCGGATCCTTCGCGCTTCTTGCCGCGCCGGCGCCTCGCACCGCGCGCCCCCTTCGAATCGCGGGATTGCTTGCGGGCCTGGCGGTGTTGACCGAATTTCCCGCTGTCGTTCCCGCAGCATTCCTGTTCGCCTACGCGCTTCGGGACTCGCCACGACAGGACGTCCACGCGCGGCTTGCGCATCTTCTTAGCGGAGTCGCCGTCCCCTTGCTGCTGCTGGCCGCCTATCAGGCCGCCGCCTTCGGCAGTCCCCTCCGTCTCGGCTACTCCCTGGTCAGTCGCCCCGAGTTCGCCCAGGGCATGTCCCAGGGGGTCATGGGCGTCGGCCTGCCGCGCCTGTCGGTGCTTGGCGCCGAGCTATTCGGCCGTGCACGTGGCTTGCTGTATGTCGCGCCGGTACTGCTTCTGGGATTTGTCGGCCTGGGCCGCGCCCTGGTGCGCTCGTCACCCCTGCGGGCCGAAGCCTTGCTCTGTTCGGCGATGGTTCTGTACTTTCTGCTTCTGAATACGGGCTACTACATGTGGACGGGCGGCTCTGCGCTGGGGCCGCGACACCTGATTCCTGCCTTGCCGTTTCTATGCGTCGGCGTGCCTTTCGCTTTGCCTGGCTTTCCGCGAACGGCGGCCCGGATCGCCGCCGGCGGCCTGCTGGCGTTGTCCATTTTCAACGAGATCATCGCCACCGCCGTCGCGCCCGCCGCGCCCCTGGTACCCGATGTCCTGCGGGATCACGTCTACTTGCACTTCTTCGCCGGTGACGTCGCCGTCGCTGCGGGCGCCACCAACGTCGGTCTCATCTTGGGCCTGCCGGGTCCCTTCAGCCTGCTGCCGCTGGCTCTGCTGTGGTTCCTGGCCCTGCGCGTGTTGCTGTCCTCCTTCCCGCCCGAGGCCGATGCCCGCTGACCATCCCCCGACCCCGGCGCGCGCGTCGCGAAATGAGCTATCCACCGGCATCGGCGTCTTGTTGCTGTTGGTGACCGTCTTCCACGGGCCGTCGCTCAAGAATGGTTTCGTCTACGACGACGCGTGGACCATCGTCACAAATCCCATCCTGCGCCGCCCCGCGAACGTTCTGACCTTGCTGGGGCAGGGCCCCGCGCGCGATCTGGTGCCCGACGCGGGCCGACCCGCCTTGCTTGCGACCGAGATGCTGGACCACGCGCTGTGGGGCCTGTCCCCGCGCGGCTACCACCTTCAGAACATCCTGTGGCACACCGCCGTGGTGCTGTTGCTGTTTCTTGGTCTCGCCAGCAGCGCCGGGGGCTTCCTGTTTCCCTTCACCGCGGCTGCGCTGTTCGCGGTTCATCCCATTAACGTCGAGACCGTCTCCGTCATCAACTACCGCGAGGATCTGCTGGCGGCGTTCTTCGTTCTTACGACCCTGCTGGCGGTGGCGCAGGCCCGACGGGCAAGCGGGCAGGGCACAAAAATGGCCTTCCGCGCCCTCGGCTGCTTGCTGGCGATCCTGGGCGCCTTCAGCAAGGAAAACGCGACGATGGTGCCCTTTGTTCTGGTGGCGCTTGATGTTCTTGCAGCGCCCTCGCGGCGCCCCGGCAAGGCCGTCTTACGGGCTTTCCTGCCCGACTACCTGCTGCTTGCCTCGGCCGTCATCGCCGTCTTCATCTGGCGGACGTGGGCGATGGGGAAGCCCGCCGTCGTCAGTCTCAGCGCGCAGACGGTACCGTTCGCCGAAGCGGGGACCACTTTCTTCCAGTCCACCAGCGCCCTGTTGCGCGGCATGGGCCAGCTTGTCCTGCCCGTGCATTTCGCCCCCGACTATGCCGGCGCCCCGTCCGCCCTTACGGCTGGCGTCCTGTCCACTGTGGTCCTGATCCTGGCCGCGGCGTGGGTCTACCGCCTTCGGCACGACCACCCGTGGCTGGCCTTTGGCGTCCTCGGCGGCATCCTCGCCTACCTGCCAACGCTGGGGCTGGTTCCCATCACCAATGTCCGCGCCGATCGCTACTTCTACTTGCCCTCCATGCCGCTGCTGATCGCGGTCGCCTACCTACTGACGACGGGCTTGTCACGAACGAAATGGCTAGGGCAGGGCAGCACCTTCGATCTGCCGCGCCCTTGGCTGGTTGTGGCGACCATCGTCGCCCTACTGGGCGCGCGCAGCATCCGGCAGGGCCGCATCTGGCGCGATGATTTGACCCTGTGGACTTTCGGCACGGCGGCCGAACCAGGATCGCCACGGGCCTGGGCCGCACTGGCGCAAGCGCAACTTGGCAGGGGCCAAACCGTCGATGCCCTCGCATCCGCCGAAAGAAGTCTCACCCTGGCCGAGGACGGCGGCACGCGCCAGTTGCTTGGCATCATTCTGATGCAGCAGGGTGCCCTTCCATCGGCTTTGCAGGAGTTGCAACGCGCGGCCGAATTGGGCGTCGGTAACCGCGCCGAACTCCTGAACAACCTCGGCTACTGCGAGCTACGTCTGCGACAACCCGCCAAGGCACTGTCCCACCTGGAGGAATCTCAGCGCCTGGCCCGTCGCTATGACCGTCCCTGGCTGAACGCCGCGACCGCGTACATGGATCTGGGATTGCCCGATAAGGCCATCGACACCCTTCGACGGCTTGTCGCTCGATTGCCCGAATCCACCGACGGCTGGAAGCGACTGGGCATCATCCTCGAAGGCCGGGGCGACCCCGCCGGGGCCCTCGCTGCATTCCGCGAGGCCCGCACCTTGTCCCCAAAAGACAGCGAGACCGCCGAAGCGATCTCGCGACTGACAAAAATTCCCGGCGGCCGCTAAGGGCCGCGACGCTTACATCGCGGCGGCCGCGTCGACCGGCGCCTTCGTGCCCATGGCATCGACCACCTTCTTGCGGCACTCGGTCTGCTCGGCGTAGGTCCAGCCCACGAACTCGGGCGACGCGGAATTCCGCTTCAGCAAGTAGGCCTGCGCCGCCGCGGCGTGCTCCGGGTTCGATGGATCGAACAGCTTGGCCCGGAAGATCCGCTCCTCGACGAACGAATAGAAGGCGTCATCCGACGGCGTCAGCTTCGCGCGCCAGGGGTGACCCTCGGGCACCTCGGGCAGCCAGCCGGCCGGCATCTCGATGCGGCCGTTCGGGTGCTTGACCGGGCGATCCAGCTTCGCCACGCCCACCAGCTGACCTTCGCGGGCCAGGGTGACACGCTGTTCGTCCGAAAGGACGGTGCCAGAGCGCCCCAGTGCCTCGTTCAGCGTCAGAATGCGATTCTGCTCAAGCTGATCCATCGTGCGGAATTCGCCCGTGCGCAGCTGGGCGCACACATCTTCAAGACAGGCGAAGTCGGCCGTTACGGCGAACAAACCGGCCACCGCGAACAAGAACATCAAACGCTGAACCTGTGTGTGCTTAAGCATGACGGAGGCGCCTCCAGTGGCTGAAAAGTTTCCGCACAATAGAAGAGATAGGTATCCGGGGTCAAGGACCGCAAATCGACCCGCAAATCGACAGGTCACTCACGACCCCGCCGCCATACCACTTCAGACGGCGTTGGGACCCAGCTTGTACAGATGGACGCCCCAGGGGTTGAACGAATCGCGAAAGGCGCCGTGGTCCACCGGCAGTTGCCGTCCCTCGGAAATGACGTCGCAGCTGCGCACCGAAGGCGGCGCCGTCATCGTGACCTCGATGGGATTGCCATCGGCGTTGACCGCCACCAGCAGCATGCCGTCGCCGTGCGGGCGGGCGCACCACTCGATGCCCCGATCAATCGAATGCCCGAGCTCGTGATAGCGAGGCTTCAGATCCAGGGTCACGCCCTTGGCTGCAAGCGGCGCCGCCAGCCCGGCCAGTTCCCGGCTGATGATTGTCAGATTCACCCACAGGGGCGCCTCGGCGGGCGTCTCGTCGACACCGAAGAACAGCAGCCCATTGGCCCCGTGCACGATCGCCTGCCAGGCCATAAAGCGCAGCTCGGCCTCGCTGGGGTAGACGATCAGTTTTGGATCGCGTTTGGGCACCGGGCGAAAGTTCTCCCAGGCGAAACCTTGCAACACCATGATGACGGCGCGGTTGTGTCCCGCCACACGCCGCATCTTGTCCGTGTAGGGGCCGACCTGGCTGATGGTCGCGTCGGTGAGGTCGCCCTGACGCCCCGTCGCGGGCCACAGCACGGGCATGGAATGCATGCCATGCGGTATCACCGGGTAGATGTCCATTCCAATGATTTCGGCGCCCTCGTTGTACTGGCTCAACGTCTCGACGAGGTTCGTGGGCGAGTGATTGAGAAAGAAAGGCCGCCCGGGATCCAGTCGGCGAACGAAGTTCCGCGCCGCTATGATCGGGCCGGGCTCGACCTTCAGACTGCGGGGCTTCTGCCAGATATACGAAGGCTCGTCGACGGACTCCCAGAACAGCAGATTGGGTTCGTTCTTGAGGCTGTTCACGATGCGCGTGATGCGCGCCTCGTCCTTCGCCTTGCTGTCGGGCGAGATGGCCCCCAATTCCGTCCAACCCATTAACTGGGCGCCGCGAAGGCGGGCCAGGGCCGCGGGATCGGGCGGAACGTGAACCACCTCGAAGCCCGCGTCGCGCGCCGCCTGCTCGGGCTTGTCGGTCTTGGGCAACCCATACAGACCCAGCAGGAAGCGCCGGTGGCCTGCGATGCGCAGCATGCCGTCGGCCTCGACGATCGTGGCGGGGGCGGCCTGGGCCTGGCCGCGCGTCCAGGCAGCAGCCAAGGGTAGGGCGAGGGTGTTGGCGATGAACTTGCGTCGATGCACGTGGTCTATTGGAACCCGGGCGCCCAAACGGGGACAAAAATCTTGTGCCTCGTCCGGCCGACCAGACGCCGGCTGTACCGACGCGCGGCCCCGGCCTCTTCTCCTCGTTGTTCTGGCCACGTTGTACCGCGCGTCGGAGGCGAGGGTCACCAGCGGCGGGCTGCGGTCTGCGCTACACTGCCGCCACTCATGAACAAAGCTTCTCGTTCTCGTTTGAACCCCGTTCTTTTTGCGCCTCTGTTCGTGACGATCCTCGCCGGCTGCAATAACTCCGGCAACGCTGCCCCGGACGCGGCGGTCATCGCCGACGCGGCACTGGACAAGGGGGCGGCCGACGCGCCAGCGGAAGCAGCCCCACCAGCTGATGTGGCCGGCCCGCCCGCACCGGTGTTCACCACCAATTTCGAGGATCGATTGCCGCCCGAAGTCGCACCCGGTGACTGCCTGTTGACGCCGTCGCAGGGATACGCGCCGCTCGGGCCGGAGGGGAACAAGTTCGGGCCCACCTTCTTGCGCTGCTCGACGTCGAACACCTTCACCTTGACGCTGACCAATCTGCAGCCGCACAAGTCGCTGGATATCGAATTTTTGTTCGCCGCGATCGATTCCCTCGACGGCACGGGCACCTTTCCTGCGGGGGACTTCTTTGCGGTCTACGTCGACAACCAGGTCGTCTTTCGCGAGTCTTTCGCCAACGCCACGCCGAGCCAGATTCAAAGCTACGTGCCGGCCCCGGGCGTCGAACTGGCCCGACATGTCGATCTGGGCTTCCAGGGGCCCGGTGGCTACTACACGGACAGCGCTTACAACCTCGGCGCCGATCCCATTTTCCACGGCATTCCCCACACGGCCTCGGGGGCCGTCATCAAGTTCACGCTCGAAGGTATGGGCGTGCAGGCCCTCGACGACGAATCCTGGGCCATCGACAACCTTCGCGTGACGACGGGCAATTCGCCACGCGCGCCGTCAGTGGACGGCGGCGCCGGCGACGCGCCCATCTGAAATGCACATAGCTCCTGTTACACAGTTGAGCTGACATGCCCCAATTTCCATCCCGTGCTCCCTTTTTGGAGCCCATCCTCATCCACCAAACCTTGTTACCTACCGACCAACCAGCGCCGCGAGACCAAATTTCATGATGTCGGAGCCCAAGTTCATCGATGCAGCACTGACCGCGCCGGTCTCCGGAATCGCGACGGCATCGACCAGCACCATGGTGGCGCCGCCGAGTGCGATGGCGATCGGGACAAGAATGTTCGACCGAGCGTTAGCGTCCCGAATTGACCCGACTTTCTTAGACGCGTCGCAGACCCGCCCCTCAAGCTCTTGAAGGCGGGATTCGATGACCTTGGCGCTCGCGTCTGTCATGATGGCGTCCCGCGAAAGGAAGGCCAGTGACCTCAGATAATTGACTGCGGGTTCGCTAAGCCCTGCGCGACGCAGTTCT